>DUPA01000029.1 GCA_012838515.1 Natronincola sp.
AAAGAAACTCGGCTCCCATTTTAGTTACTGTTGATTTTGAAAATACATTAGACTGGATTTTTGTATTTTGATTTAACAATACTTCTTGATAGACTCGAATCGCGTCCAAAAAGCATGTTTTTCCTGTATTATTCGGGCCATAGAGTGCGATGCTTTTCAAAGCATTGCCTTGGGAGTTGTGTGCTACATTGGAATTAAACTTTTTGGTACGCAAATCGGCCTCTAAATTTAATATTACCTCTTTATCAAAAGCTTTGAAATTTTCCACTTTAAACTTTAACAACATAACTCTCACCTCATCATTAGTATATCCACTTTTGATATGTTATGCAATAATTTGGCATGAAAAATCGAACTGTATTTTTGGGTTTTTGGGGTCAGACCCCCCAGTTTTTGGAAGGGCAACTCCCTAAAATCTTTTAAAATGATTTTATAGTCTCAAGATAGTGCTAAAGAAATCCAATTACATGACGATGTTTTATATATATGTTTTCGGTCTATTATTGCAATTGGCTAATATTACCACATTTGCACAGACTAAAAGACTTATCAAGGTGTGTTGTTACTTTTTTGATAGTCTAATGTATATTCAATATTGAAGGGCTCAGTTCATCACGGGAGCCCTTTTCTTTAATTATTATGGTAATACAGGCTATTTGTAAAATGTAGACCGGCAATGTAACTTGACATGCATCTCTACCTTAATCCAAACGAATCGTAGGAGGAATGGTCATGTCATTGAGCAACGGATCTAGAACGGGCGGCGAACGTTGGATGCTTGCAGTTGAAGGAGTGCAAAGCGGCCCTGACACAGAAGAAGAACTACAAAGGACACATCGGCATTCAGAGCAGTCTAGGAAAAACATTGGCGTGGTTCGTATTAGCAAATGCCGCAGTAGTAATTTCTCTAGCCATCATTTCGGGAGGAGCCTTACTCGAGTTCTTGCCGTTTTTGCTCGTATTGGGAAGTTTCTTCCCCTTAATCGCGTTACTGTTCTCCAAATCCATTGCTAAAAGGGCTCAAAAAATTGAAATGATTAATCCGGACAATTTTAAAAGTGAATCGGAAAAAGAATTATATCAATTAGTAGAGACACTAAGCAAGCGAGCCGGTTTGGAAAATGTGCCTGAAGTGGGTATTTATCAAAGCAATGATCTCAACGCCTTTGCCACGGGCATGAATAAGAAAAGATCTCTAGTAGCATTTAGTTCCGGTCTATTGGCTAACCTTGATGAACAAGGAGTCGCCGCCGTTGCTACCCATGAGTTGGGTCACATTACTAACGGAGACATGTTAACTTTAACCCTCATACAAAGCGTAGTTAATGCTTTGGTACTATTGATTACCATTCCCTTAAACGTCTTTAAGCTTTTGGCCCTATTCTCCGATGATGTGGGTGCTATAGAGTACATGATCATTTCATTTGTCAAATTCGTAGTTAGTTCAATCTGCTTATTCTTAGGAAACTTAGTTGTTAAAGCCTTTTCCAGAAGAAGAGAGTTTCAGGCCGATAGACTTGCAGCTACCTTAATTGATAAAGATTCAATGATTCATGCCCTTGAGTCGTTAAAAGATACAGCCATAAAGGCTCCCAAAGAGCAAGCGGCGTTTGCTGCATTTAAAATAAATTCTCCGCCGGCGTGGTTAGATATCTTTTCAACCCATCCATCAATCGAAAGACGTATAGCCCGCTTACATCAGCACGAATAAATATGAGAAGTTCAAAAAAAGGGGTGTGGATCATGTCTATTACGCAAGGGTTGTATCCCGTTTGTGAAAACTATGTAGCCGGCAGATATTACCCGAGTTGTTATAAGAAGGATAATTTCCTCCCTTGAAGAACCTTATAATAACATCGTTGACGCTATTTGAAGCATTTAACATCGTGCTAATTTTAACAAACGATGAAAGCAACGATGGGTTAGGAATTTTATTTACTACACAAAATTCATTTGAGGAGGTTATATGATGGCGTTTACTTTACCCTTAGGGAGTTCGGCTCCTGACTTCAAGCTACCGGCAACCGACGGAAAATCATACGCATTGGCTGATTTTGCTCAGTCTCAGTATCTCGTAGTATTTTTCACTTGCAATCACTGCCCATACGTAACTAATTCCGATGAAATCACAAGGGCAACTGCGGAAAAATTCTCAGATCATGGAGTAGCCTTTGTAGGCATTAATTCCAATAGTGCAAACACCTATATTGAGGATTCTTATCCAAATATGGTGAAACGTATGGAAGAGCATAAGTTTCCCTGGACTTACCTCCATGACGAAAGTCAAGATGTGGCTAGGTCGTATGGTGCCCTACGCACCCCTCACTTTTTCGTTTTCGATCAGGAGAGAAAGCTCGTTTATACCGGTAGGGGAGTGGATAATCCCAGAGAACCGGAAAAGATTACGATCAACGATTTAGAAAACGTCTTAGCTGAACTGGTTGAAGGTAAAAAGATTACCACACCACTCACAAATCCCATCGGCTGTAATGTAAAATGGGATGGAAAAGAGGCTCATTGGATGCCCGCCGAGGCATGTGACCTCGTTTTAGACTAAAATAAAGCCTGACCCCATGGATTAACCCACGGGGTCTTTTTTTACCATTTTTTTGAGGGACAGACCCCCCAATTTATGGATGGGAAGGAAAGGCTTCCAAAATGTTGAAATAACAAATATTAATCAAATTTAAAGCGGTGGGAAGAGGGAAAGTCATGGCAGCGGAGATTATTAAAGTTTATGAAGAACGTTTACCTTCACTCAGGTTTATTGGCAAGTGTTATACAAATGCAGACAGAATCGGAGGATTTGGTCACAAATGGGGAGAGTGGTTTGGGAATGGCTGGTTTGCCGAGCTTGAAGCATTAGGTGAACTCACAGGTATAGAAAACGGCTATCTTGGCCTAATGCGTTGTGATGGTTCAGATTTTGAAAACACATTCGAATATTGGATCGGAATGTTTCTTCCCGTTAATACTCCGGTACCGGAAGGCTTTGATTTTATAGACTTTGGTGCAAGTCATGTGGCTGTTTGCTGGATTAAGGGTAAGGAAAACGACGGTCTATATAGCATGCACGACGCTTGTATAGCAAAGATTCAGGAAAACGGACTAAATAACTTAATGAACGACGATCAAAACAGAGCCTATTTTTTTGAAAGATATAATTGTCCACGCTTTACTGAACAAGACGATGACGGCAATGTTATCCTCGATTATGGAATCTACTTGGCAGAATAGGGCAAATCGCGACTCAACCATTGGTTGTGTAAATAATATTTTGCATAAACCAATCAACCATTTCTTATGAATTGTTTTATCTATATGCTAAAGCTATCAGCTGATAATAAACTAAAAGGGGTTTTAATTAATGGATATAGGTAAAATAGGAAAGCAAATTGCCGGGTTGAGGAAGGATAAAGGTTACACGCAGGAAAAATTAGCTGAATTGCTCGATATTAGCCCACAAGCCATATCTAAGTGGGAGAATGGTCATGCCATGCCCGAAATAACGTTGTTACCCACACTATCACAGGCGCTTGGTACAAGCATAGATAATCTGTTGTTTATTAATCGTCTACAGATTATCTATGCCCTCTATGGTGATGGAATCCAATCGGAAGATGTAACGCAACTCCTAAATAGGTTCGTGGAAAATGATATATTACGAATAAAAGTGAAATTCCCTATTTTTTCATGCCTTAAGTATGATGATAATCACCCAAAGTTTTTGATTATCAAATATCGTAATGACAATGGGGTTTATTATACTTTCGCTAAAGAAGAGGATATTGTTGTTATTAATCAGGAAAGCAAAGACTTAAAACCCGCAGAAACTATGAAGATAGTGGCAGCATATTACGGAACAGCTAAAGCAAAATATGATGTAATGCACAAACTTGAACACTATAAAGTATTTAATTGGAATGAGTACCATGCAAATCACGAGACATTTCCAAGCGATCCAACTAATGATGATAAGGATTATCTGACTTTTATCTACCTTAACAAAGACGGTATTCATTTTGTAACCTGTGAAGAAGGGGAAAGCATAGCTTGCGATGTGGATCGGGAAGTTTATTACCGCAAGCAAATGCTTCAAGAATATTTCATAGCAGATGTTCCCATGTTACCTGAGTGGGGTATGGGCTGGGAATGCTCTTGGGCGGCAGCGTTAACCGTAGCTCTTCAAGCCATGAATATTAAGACAAGCTATGAGCATGTTATGGGCGTTTCAGGGGCTTGCTATCGATTAGCCTTTTCTTCACCCTGCTGGGATTACAGTTCGGTAGACGGTTTGGTTGCTTATGACTATGCCACACCCGGGTATAAAGCATTCGGTTTTACACCTAGGTTTGCTGATCGAGTAGAAAAAGAAAACCGTTCAGAAGAACGAAAATATCTGATAAATCAAATCCGGCAAAATATGCCTGTACTTGGGATCAATTTACGAGTGGTAAGCTGAATCCTTATGACTACCTATTTGTAGATAACTGGCCGTTTATCATCACGTATTTTGATAATCAAATCATACCACCTTCTGATAAAGAAAATTTACTAAACTCATTTAGGGTTTTCGTGGATTCGGTAAATAAAGAATCTAATGGATATGCCACCGGTTATCAGGCGTACGAAGTGTGGCACCAAGATTTGTTGGACGATAAATGGTATGAAAGCAATAATGATGACCAATTTGCCCGGCGATTTTCTGTCAATCAATTTTGTTCCTTAGCATTGATGGATGCAAGAAAATCGGCGGTAGTCTACTTGAGCGATAGCAGTAGCCTGATCACCGAAAAAGATATTATTCATTTGTTTGAGGCCATAGCAGACAAAGCAATGCAAATTCATAAGATGCTGGATTCCGGCGAATCCCTAGACGGACCCAAAGCACGTATTTTCTGGACGAAGGATATGAGATGCAAACAGGCACAACTACTGAATGAGCTGTGCGAACTAGAACATTTAATGGGGACAGACCCCCCAATTTTTGGCATAACAACGATATATTTTTGTATTTGAAGGAAAAAACTTCAAGAAGGTGAATAATGGAGAATAATGGTGACCGATAATATTAATTTCATAAGGAGGAGATGAATGATGGCTCGCCCATTCGGATTTCTTGGTTCTAGGGAAAAAAAGGATGACGAAGTGGAAACGGAACGGGATTTTGATTTGGGATTAGCTCAGAAGCAAATTACTAAAGCAAGTACGGATTATGGTTTTGAACAGGATCTTGAGGTGAAAAAGAAAGAGGTTAACTTTGAGGGACGGCTCCAAATCGTCTTAAAAAACAAGCCCGGAGATGATCTTCCTTCCCAATTACGTTTAGAACAAATAACGGAAGTTCAGTTATTATGGCCTAACGGAAACCTTCTCTACGAGGGCAACTTGTTAGACGGGCAACCTGATGGTGAAGGAAAGTTTCACTCAGAAGACGGGATACTACGCTACGAAGGAAGCTTCATCAGGGGTGTTATGGAAGGTCGAGGAAAATTTTATCGAGCAGATGGTTCATTAAGTTATCAAGGGGAAACCTTTAGAGGCAAGAGGCAAGGCGATGGTCGAACATACCGAGCAGACGGCAGTATAGAATTCCAAGGTGAATTTGCCAACGATCGCTATGCCCTTGGTCGTTACTACTATCCAGGTGGTCAATTGCAGTACCAAGGCGAATTTGACGAAGATGGTCTATTTTCCGGACGCGGTCGCCTTCTTTCGGAGGAAGGAAGACTCGTATACGAAGGTGGGTTCTTTGAGGGGAAATATACCGGTAAGGGTACGTTATACAGTCCTGATGGTCATATTACTTACGAAGGTGATTTCTCTGAAAACGAGTATGCCGGATACGGAAGTCACTATGACGAGTTAGGTAACTTAGTTTACCAAGGACAATTCTTTTCTGGTAAATATGATGGAGAAGGTATCCTTTATGATTCCGACGGATTAATAGTATATCAAGGCATGTTTTACGCCGGTGAGCGGAAAGACGAATCTGCGAAGAAGCAAAACGAAGAAGAATCGACAGTTGCTGCCACTGAAGAAGCACCGGAAGTCCCAGATAATGAAGGGATAGAAGCTGATCAAGCGGAAGAAGATAATCAGGAATAACAATCACTTAAAAAACAATACGGTAAATGAACATAAAACCACTGCGCTATACGGACGGCAGAGCTATTTTAAGGTAGCTGGTACACAAGTAGATATAATTGATTGAAAAGGGAATCTAGATGTTTAGTCTAGGTTCTTTTTTTGTCATAATAACTTATGAGGAGATAACCTTTGTCTTTGCTTTGTAAGCAACATGTGGGATTATTTTTAAGAAAAAGCAAACTTTTGCGAAAAACTTACTTGTTAAGCATCTATTTTATGGATTAATCAGAAATATTAGATTTATATGGCGTTAGAGGAAGGATTTCCCCATTAGACCACATAATTATATAGAGAACGTAAATTTACCGCGTAAAGTTTGATAGATGTGTTATCTAGGAACGCTGATCTGGAATTAAAAGGAGGGATATTCTTTTTTGCGGTGGCAAATCATGTACTTAATTTAAATTTAGGAGGAATTTCATGAAGAAACATTTATTTATTGTAACTTTCCTTGTATTAGTACTTCTGGGTGCACTTAGCGTCCAGGCATCCCCCATCGCTTTTAAAGAAGGGGATTGGAAGTTAGAAATCGGCGGCGGTAAGGCAACATTCGATGATGGTACTGTACAAGTTACGAACTACCCCGGATGGAAACTTCTCCAGAGAGGTGCCAACAGTAACGCTGGTCAGTTTAGCTTAGCCGGTTATACCGGTATTCAGCTTGAAGTTAAAGTAGAAGAAGTAACTGACTTTGAAATTGCTATTCAACTTGAAAACTGGGCTTGGAACGTTGTCTCTGCAAACGAATTAAGTCCAGAAGATGATTGGGTATTGGTAGAAGCAGATCTATCGGGACTTGATCTTTCAAAAATTAATGCCCTTTGCATCCAAGCTTCTAATGGCGACTTCTCTATGCGTAATATTCAACCTACACCTGTAGCAAGTGCGGGAGCAGAAAGCAAAGTAAAACTGAGTGGTAAAGCAGAATTAAATATTACTGCTAAGAAGGTTGATATATTGCCGGATCTAGAAAATTCGCCAATAGCATTTAGCGCAGAAAATTGGAAAAGTGGAGATAAATATTCTGATGATGGTACTCCACCTAGACCAGGTATAGTTGATCTAGAGTTCGGCGGTAACTATATGAAGGCAGAAAATTATGAAGGCTGGTTTGGGATTTTAAATAGTAA
>DUPA01000005.1 GCA_012838515.1 Natronincola sp.
AAATAAAGAGCAACTTCTCGAAAGCATTGATATGGCTAGTCACGACGCATCGGGCAAATTACAAGCCAACGAGCTCCGAGAACTCAAAGGGTTAATTAACGAAAGAATCAAGCAAAGGATTGAGTTAGCAAAACGGGGTACCGCCCTCTGGGACTATAACATATTATTACTCCAAATCGTCTCAGGTCTAGTAGAATAGATCTATAACCAAAAATAAATTGGACTCAATTGTTCTATATATGCTAAAACCTAAATTCTAAAACGAAGTTTGGTGGCCCCAGTAGTTTAACGTAATCTAATCCAAAGAAATTTTGCACCAAGGCATCCCGAAACAACCACCATATACGGGGATATCTATTTGATCCCCTTTAGAAACTTTATCGAATATTTTTTGTCCACTCTCAGGCTTTTAAATAAAAATGGGTGTACCGCGATACGATATGTGGTACTGGTTTTTGTGCGACTACTGTACTTGGCCTGAACGATAGCCCTATAAAAATCAGGTTGCGAGCCGTCAAAGAGCCAATTGACCGCTACTGAGGCGATGGTCCCCAGCAAAAGACAAAAAATGATAACCCATACAAGGGAGTTCTTAAATAGTTTATTATCCACTGTGAAAGGGAGGAAGAAGAATAAGTAAAGCAAAAAACCAATGCAAATTAGGAGCCAATGATCAAGCCAATTAGTAACAAAGAGGTTAATATTTTTTCTAAGCACTAAAAATAGTGCCAGTGCAGGAATGAACACACCGTTTAGCAAGACCATCTGATACTCATTTTTTCTCTTTGGGTACTTTTCTAAGACACTAGCAAACCTATTCATTCGGAATATTGTTATGGCGGGGTAGACTATTAATGCAGGCATGATAATCATTCCAATGATCGCGGGTGCGAAGTAACCTACGACACCCAAAGTTGCACCTATGTAACCTATCTTATTTAGAATATCCGGTTTTTCACTTGCATTCGTATCGTAATCACTATCTTCTTGGATTAAAGCATCTCTTATCTGCTCAAAATCCGCTTGTGAAAAATGTCTATTGGAAATATTGTATCGTTTTTCCCAGTGTTCAATAACGATTACGCTCTCATCTTCGCCCCTTGGAACACGGCGTTTTTCTTCCCAAATCAAACAACTAATTCGTTCCGCCTCTATTCTTTCTCCACCGGCAATAAAAATAAATTTTATTGGTTGTATTTCTAGCTCAAGTACAGTTGATCTTAAGGATTTAGTTGTATACCAAGCTAATAATGAAAAAAGAATAACTCCAAATAGCATCCCAACACGCCCCTGGATTCCGAGGCTTTTTACCATTACTGTGAAGAGGGCAACAATTATAAAAGTAAAACCATAAGTAACTAAATGAGCAATAGTAAGAGACTTTTTAATGTTATGCTTGCTTTCGAATCTCATTTACTCACCTCATTCATAACCTTCCATGTAATTGACGAATTTCCTTTTCGTGCTAATTTACCCGTGTCTTACTATAAATGTAAGCTTCAAAGCTACCACATCTTGACATCTTAAAAAGTCCAAAGCAAAATATAATGGTTTAAGAAGAAGGGATTTATCCCCTCTAAAGTAAATTTATGTTTAACCTAAAAGACTGGAGTGGACTAAATGTCAAGATTATTTGGTGAGAGAATTATGTTACGAGAGTATCGCAGAGAAGATTTAGAACATATGAGAAAATGGGTTAATGATCCCAAGGTTGTGGACAATTTATCTGATGTGTTTCTCGCACCTCAAACCTTAAATAACACGGAAGATTTTTTAGAATCCATATTAAAGGGCGAAAATAGAAATAACTTTAATTTTGTTATAGCTGATATAAACACCGAAGAATATTTTGGTCAAATTGATCTTTTTAATTTAAGCTGGAAAAACAGAAGTGCTGAGATTGGGATAGTAATCGGCAGTAAGGAAAATAGAGGAAGAGGACTCGGAAGCGAGGCATTAAAATTAATTCAAGAATTCGCGTTTAATAGACTCAATCTTAATCGCCTTGTAATCGAAGTCCATTCTTACAATACTCGGGCACATGAATGCTATTTAAAAAGCGGCTTTAAAGAAGAGGGAAGGCGACGACAAGCCTATTATATGCACGGAAAATATTGTGATATAATCGTACTATCTTTACTTAAGTCTGAGTACGAAGAAATGAAAAGCCGATTCAGCTGAACCGGCTTTTGTATTATTTTGCATAACTATCGAAGTAACCTTGAATGAAAACAACAGGGGTTCCCTTGTCACCACTACCTGAAGTTAGGTCAGAAAGGGAACCTAAAAGATCAGTAAGTCTCCTTGGTGTTGTACCTTGGCTGGCTTTAGCCTTATTCTCTATATCCTCTTTATTTGCAAGAAAAGCTGTCACGGCCTTAGTTAATTCATCCCCGCGCAAATCACCGAACTGTTGATCAGCTAAGTACTTTAACTTAACTTCAGATGGAGTTCCTAGAAGGCCTTTGGTAAAAGCAGGGGAGACCACGGGGTCTGCCAGCTCCCAAATACCGCCTACAGGGTCTTTAAAAGCCCCATCACCATAGACCATTACTTCCACATCTTTACCGGTCTTTTCTTTCATCAAAGCTTGTATCTGATCCACAACCTTTTTACAGTCCCTCGGAAAAAGCTTCATTTTAACGTCAGTTGCTGAATTTGAACCTAAAAGACCATATTCAGGATTATAACCTTTGCCTTTTATCGGGCTTCTTAAGAAATCATCAAGCGTAAAGACCGTTTCAACACCGTTCTTAATCAAGGTATCTTTTGTACGTATTCGATCATGTACTTCTGCTACAAGAACATTTTTTGTATAGTCTAAAACAGTTACCGGATTATTAGAAAAAACTATTTGCGACTCAGGATTACCTTCCATAAGGATTGATTTATAATATTCAACATAGTCAATGCCAGTAAAAGGATGCAAATAGTTTCCGAACAATTCGCGGAATTGCTCTTCTGAAAGAGCATCAACATATGGGTTTACTTTATCACCAATAAAGATTTCAGGATCAATTAAGCGATTCCCAACTTCGTCAGCGGGGTAATTAAGTACCAAAACAATCTTTTTGCCGCTGCGAACTATACTTCTTAAGATCATGGAAAAACGGTTTCTGCTTAGAATCGGGAAAACAACACCTATAGTTTCAGAGGCGAATTTTGAGCAAATATCTTCCGTAACTTCATCAATGTGAACATAATTTCCCTGCGCTCTGGCAACTATTGATTCAGTAATTGAAATAATATCACGATCTTGAATCTCAAAACCCTCAGTGCTAGCAGCTTTAAGTACAGAATCAACCACAATTTTTACTAGATCATCACCGTCAGTAATAATAGGGGTTCTAATTCCTCTTGAAACTGTTCCGACCGTTCTTTCAGTCATGATAAATATCTCCTATCTATTTAAAGTATTACACTTGTAAGTATGCCTTATTTTGTGATATAAGTAAAATAGATAAAACCGATAATTGCTATAAGGAGAAGTTATATGTCAATAAGACTGGATCTGTATAAAATTTTTGATCAAGTTGCTCGCAGTCAAAGCTTTTCTAAAGGAGCAGAAAAGCTCTATATGAGTCAACCTGCTGTAAGCCAAGCAATTAGACAATTAGAAAATGAACTAGGTGTCATGCTTTTTACCCGTACTCCTAAAGGCGTAACTCTAACAAATGAAGGTAGGGTTCTTCTTGAGTATACTAGTTCTGCTTTGAACCTCCTTGGTGCAGGTGAACAAAAACTCAAAAACACACACAGCCTTAAAGAAGGTGAACTTAAAATTGGTGCAACCGATACCATTTGTAGGCACTATTTACTCCCTTTCTTAGAACGATTCAGTACCACTTATCCCGGAATCAAACTAAAAATCTTAAATCGCACTACAGGTGAACTTTGCAACCTTGTTAAATCCGGAGAAATCAGTTTAGGAGTTTGCTCTTTGCCAGTTGAAGAACGGGGTTTAACCACTATCCAATGTAAAGAAATTAATGATGTGTTTTTAGGCAATAAAAAATACCTTCATTTGATTAATACTCCCTTAGACTTTGCAGAGCTTATGGAGTTTCCTCTGATTTTTTTAGACGTTCAGTCCAGTTCAAGGCGGTATGTAGAAGAATTTATCCTTTCACAAGGTTACAGGTTACAGCCTGAAATTGAACTGGGATCCCATGATTTGCTCTTGGATATCGCAAAAATAGGTTTAGGTATTTGCTGTGCAATTGCTGAATTTGCCGAAAGCTACTTAACAAATGATGAACTTTTTGAGTTTGAACTTAAAACACCTATTCCTAAAAGAGCTATCGGAATTTGCTATTTAGAGGGTGTATCCCTTTCACCTGCAGCATTAAAACTCATTGATTTACTGGTTGAATAAATTTACTTTCTATTAAAACATGGGTGATTTATGGGAACAATTAATCCCCCATAAAGGGCCTTTATTCCAACGATAGAATATCCGCAATATCAAATGAAAAGACGAAGTATCATGCTTCATGTATTGGTAGGGTTGCTAATGAGTACTCTTTTGCTTAATGGCTGTGTAGGTGGAGGGACAGCAACAAGTACGGCAGATGCCGAAAAAGAAATCAATAAGGTGTTACAATTTAGTTTATCACGTCAGATAATGATTTCTTTACCAATAAACCAATTGATGTAGAGGTCTTTTTAAATAGCAAGAATGATGAAGCGATAGTTCGGTATAAAATCTTATATAGTACTATAGCAGGATATACATCTGAATCAGAAATAATAGAAGCTACGATCAAAAAGTATAATGATAAGTGGCTTTTTACTGAATATCATCCGCATATTACGATTTGGTCGGAAACCATTAAGTAATAACATGTAAGGGGTCGGTAGATTACTGGCTCTCTAATAATGGTAGATTTAAGGTTGCACTTAAATAAGTTATTTAAACAAGTCTAATGATGCTTTAAGTATCGTCGGACTTGTTTTTATTTTCAAATGTAAACTTTTTACTAAGCTTAATAAAATGTGATTCAAGTCACAGCGCGCTTTTAAAGGGAAGCCTATAATGTAGTTGAGCACTAAGGAATTAAAGTTCATTATAGGAAGGTGAGCTATCATGAGAGATAATCTGTTGACAGGAGAAGAAATGACTAAAGCT
>DUPA01000030.1 GCA_012838515.1 Natronincola sp.
AAAAAGTAACTTGATAGTAGAACAATTTTGAGGGTCTACCTAATTTGTCCTTAAAAGTTAATGGAGATTTGATTCAAGTAATACTTGAATGGCTCAAGTATTACTTGTTAGACTTAAAGCAAGTTACTGTCCTATACTTGATTTAATCACAAAGAGTAGGGAGAGATGTATATGTTTGATATGGAAAGTATAGGTCTAAAGATTTCACAGTTAAGAAAAGCGCGGAACATGACCCAAATGGAACTTGCCGATCAGCTTAATATTAGTTTTCAAGCTATCTCGAACTGGGAAAGAGGAGCCTCCATGCCCGATATCGCAAAATTACCTGAACTAGCTCAAATTCTAGAAGTCTCCATTGACGAATTGTTGGGTAAAACATTTAGAATTTTAGAGAAAACCGCTGAAGGAACAATAACAGAGTTTCTTAGAGATAATGAAATAAGCACAGAAGAATTAGAAGAAGTAGCACCATTGCTTAAACCCGATCAGCTTGATGATATCTTCAAGCATGTAAAACCCGGTAGTCTCGGGGAACTGACTAGCCTAGCGCCGTTTATTAGCCAAGATGTCTTAGATGATGTGGCTTTAAAATTAGCGATGTCAGATGAATTTCCATATATTTGCAATCTGGCACCTTTTCTTAGTGGCGAAGCGATTGAAAAGCTCGTAAAAATCATATATGACAAACAAGGCTTTAATGCACTCAGTAGTCTGTTCCCTTTTATGTCAAAAGGCAGTCTCGAGAAAATTGCGGATGAAGAATTTACAAAGACGGGAATCCACAACATTTCATCAATCGCTCCATTTTTGTGTAGATCATTTTTAAATGGACTGGCAAAAGAGGTCATTGAAAGAGAAGGCATTGATGCTATAACCCCAATTATCCCTTTTATAGATCAATAAATACTTTTTGATTACGTCAAACAATATATCTTATAAATCTTCAAAGTAGAGAAAAAGCAAGGCTAGATACCTTGCTTTAACTTTACCTAATTATGGCAGGGGTTTGTTAAGTGATGGGGAAATAAATATTATCTTAGGTATACTGTGGGCTGGCGAGTGGCTAAGACCATAAAGCACCTTTAGACAATTAGAGCTTTAACTTTAGAAAAAGAAATATCTCCTATAGGCCCTTTGTTAACTCGAGAAATGAGGTTATTTACTATGATTATTTTAGTTGACGGAGCCTCTCATACCGGAAAAACATTATTAGCACAAAAATTATTGGAGAAATATAAGTATCCTTATTTATCTATAGATCACCTTAAGATGGGGCTTATAAGAAGTGGACAGACACACCTTAGTCCACTTCAAGATGCCAAGCTCGTTGACTATTTATGGCCCATTGTTCGGGAGATGATAAAAACAGCTATCGAAAACGAACAGAACCTCATTATTGAAGGCTGTTACATTCCCGGTAACTGGAAAGATCATTTCTTCGAGGATTACCTCAAAAGCATTAAGTATTATTGTTTGATTATGTCGGAAAATTTCATTCAAAACCATTTTGATGATATTATTGGTCATGCGAATGCCATTGAGGAGCGCCTCTATGATTCGGATTTAACTAAAGATATACTTATCCAAGAAAACAAGAAATACCTAGAAAGATGCAAAAGTTTTGGTAACGATTTTATTATAATTGATAAAGATTATGAGCAGGATTTGGCTAATCGTTTCGGTTTTTAAAAAGACGGCACATGGAAGGAGACCTTGGGAAATGAAACTAGGTTTCATTATTAATCCTATCGCTGGAATGGGTGGTCGGGTCGGACTAAAAGGTACCGATGGGGGAGACATCTTACAACAAGCCATAGACTTAGGAGCGGTGCCTGAGGCAAACGCTAAAACTAGACGAGCCCTTGTGGAGTTATCACCCCTGCAAGATAAACTTCACGTTTACACATATTCGGGAGCCATGGGAGGGGATTTAGCAAAGGAATTGGGTTTCCAAACTACTGTTTTAGGCAGAGGCGGAAGTCAAACCACAGCTGAAGATACGCTCAATGCAGCAAAAGATATCCTAAAAGAAGAGGTCGATTTGCTTCTTTTCGCCGGCGGTGATGGTACCGCTCGCAACATATCAGAGGTTATTAAAACCACACTACCTGTCATTGGCATTCCTGCAGGAGTAAAGATACATTCCGGCGTCTTTGCCAGTCATCCAGAAGCGGCGGGACAGCTTGCATCAAAGTTTTTATTAGGAGAAAAGCTTGAATTGGTTGATGGGGAAGTAATGGACATTGATGAAGAAGCTTTTAGAGATGGGGTTGTTACAGCTAAACTCTACGGAGTTATGCAAATACCCTTGGATACCGAATTTATTCAAATGACTAAGTCAGGAGGTAATCAGGCACCTGAAAAAGAGATTTTACTGGGCATTGCAGAACGAATTGTTGAGGAGATGGAAGATAATCCTGAGACATTTTACATCATTGGATCAGGTAGCTCACTAAGTCCCATAATGGAGCTTTTAAATCTACCGAACACACTTTTAGGAATTGATGTAGTACGTAATCAGCAATTGATTGCCAACGATGCAAATGAACAAGAGATCCTTAAATTTATTCAAGATCAATCGGCCAGAATAATTGTTACAGTAATAGGCAACCAAGGCTATGTTTTCGGTCGAGGAAATCAGCAAATTAGCTCCGAGGTAATTAAGCGTGTTGGTAAAGAAAATATTTCAATTGTGGCAACTCGCAATAAACTAGATACCCTACAAGGCCGTCCATTGTTAGTTGACACAGGTGATTCCGACATCAATTCAATGTTTAATGGCTATACTCGGGTGATTATCACTTTTAATTCAGAAGTGGCCACAAAGATTAAAGGTTTAGTATAGTAATTAATAAAAAACTCGGAGAGAAGTGATCATGATGGTTTTTAATATCCGATTTGGGTTTCAAGAGGAAGATGATAAAAAGAAAATCATTAGTCGTCAAGCGGTGAGGGCAGTGATTTTAAAGAGCGATTCTGTTTTCATGATCCACAATAATAAAGGGGATTATAAATTCCCCGGCGGTGGTATTGATGCAAATGAAAAGCCTATAGAAGCTTTAAAACGAGAAGTGCAAGAAGAAACAGGTAGATTCATTACAAAAATTGTTCAGAAATTGGGAGAAGTTAATGAAAGGTCAATGGATAAATATGATGCTAATGCAATATTTGAGCATATATCGCATTACTATTTATGTGAAATAGCTGATAAGCAAGGATTACAACAACTAGACGAGTATGAATGGGAATTGAATTTTCATCCGGTTTGGGTTGCCCTTGATAGAGCCATTGAACAAAATGAATGTTTATTACAAAATAATACAACGGAAAATAACCACTGGGTTCGTAGGGAGACGGCAGTATTGAAGGCCTTAAAGAAACTCGGTGACAATGGGAGGTAATTATGACCTTTGACTTTAAGAAAGAATTTAAAGAATTGTATAAACCGGGGAAAGAACCCGAGATAATTGAAGTGCCAAAAATGAACTTTTTAGCAGTTCAAGGTAAAGGCGATCCAAATGAAGTCAATGGTGAATATCAACGGGCAATAAATCTATTATATCCTGTTGCTTACACCATACGCATGAGCTATAAAAGTGATCGTCAGATACCGGGCTACTTTAAGTACGTGGTACCGCCCTTAGAGGGTTTTTGGTGGCAAGACGGAGTTAAAGGTGTTAATTTACAGAGAAAAGATGCCTTTAGCTGGATATCGGTTATTCGCCTTCCTGACTTTGTATCTAATGATGATGTGGAGTGGGCAAAGGAAGAGGTTATACGAAAAAAGAAATTAGATTGTTCAGCAGTCAAATTCTGTACAATAGATGAGGGTCTTTCAGTACAAATAATGCATTTAGGTCCATTTGATGATGAGCATTTTAGTGTAGCTAAAATGGATGAGTTTATTGCAAATGAAGGCTATGAAAAAGATTTTACAGATACTAGACATCACCATGAAATTTATTTATCAGATGTTCGGAAAGTGGAACCGGAGAAATATAAAACTATTATTCGGCATCCCGTTCGAAAGAAAAATGTGTGAATAGGGGAGATGGACAAACCATCTCCCCTAGTATTTATTTTAAGTTGAAGCTTGAAGAGATGCCTTATTATCGGTCCCACAAGAACTTCCTTCAACTTTGTAATTCGGCAATCGGGTTTCAATCGTCAATACGGTTCTATTATTAAGCATTACAAGACACAATACTGCTAAGACGGAACCAGCCAACATGAATATAAGGCCGATACCGCGTCCGGATCCGGTTCCGATTAGTTCACCAATTACTGTCCGTCCTAAGATTCCACCGGGTAACATTATTGGTTCAAAGATTTTGTCTGCAAGCGGTCCCGCCAATAGTACTGCTATTGGGGAAATGAGTTTCAGGAGCGCATTAATAATGGCGCCGATTCTACCTAAGGCATTATGTTCGATTTTAAGTTGAACTGTGGACTGTAGTAAGCTATTTATATAGGGGATAGGGAGGGTGAATGCAAAAACCCCTGCCGCTATAAATGTCCAACGGGGAGAAACGCCCGTAAAAGATAAAGCGAAGCTCGCAAAAAGAGTGCACAGAAACATTGTTCTTACTTTTTTGTTTATGTTAGGAAGTAACCCCGCTACAAGTCCGCCAATTACCATGGCAACGCCGGAGGCTGTCTCTACAATGGCAAAAGTTTGAGTGTCATAGTTAGTCAGAAGCAATGGTGCTAAAAGAACCATGGCTAAGCTTACTACGAAATTCAATACACCCAGTGATCCAATAAGAGTCAATAAACCCGTTTTCTCTCGTAAATAGTTCAAAGAATATTTGAGATCGATAAGTGCTGTTTTGAAAAAAGATGCTTCACTTTTATCAACGCTTGGTTGGGGAACCGCCATAGAGAAAAAGATGGCGATGGCCAATAGAAAAGCCGCGAAGTTAACGCCTATAAGTCCGGATAAACCTATCAAAGGATACATGGCACCGGCAAAAATGGGAGCCAACATTGATTGGACACTACCGGAAAATTGCATTAAACCATGGGCTTGGCTTAGTCTTTCCTCCGGAACAATGGAGCGTATACACGCATTTAAAGTCGTCCCTTGTAATGCATGGAAAGTTGCCGACGCAAATACTATGGGATAAATCAATCCCACTGTTAGCATTTTCGTGGATACTAAGATAAGCATGATAATTTTAACAAACAAATCTAAAAACGTGGTTCCAATAATTATATTTTTCCGATGCATGCGATCCGCGAGTGAACCGAGAAAAGGTGCGAAAATTACACCCGGAAGCAAAGACGATAAAATGGACATGGCAAACGGTGTAGCACTTCCCGTTCTTTCAAAAATCCAGAATGATAAACCAAAAGATGATAATCCTGAACCTATCAACACAAAGAAGTGACCAACCCATAATACCATGAAACGTTTATAACCATGTTCAAAACTCATAGGAGTCTCCTTTCCCTTTTTTCTACAATAGGGTTTAGTAATAAATTGTAATCGCCTAATCCTGCAATCCTGACTATAGGGTCAAAGCATGAAGATGAATAATAGTCATCATGCACAAAAGTAACCTGTTCTTCGAGTATCTGTAGTCCTTTGCTATTGTATATTTGCTCGATGATTCTTCTTTTATCTAATAGAGATATATGTAGGTTTGTCGCATCTAACATGGCCACAACAGAGTGGGACTCCACCTCAATAGCGACCAATTTTAGTTGTTGTCCGATATTTATATAAGACAACAAGTATTTGGCTACTCCGCAGGTACTTTTGATAATGATATCATTACATAAACCACCCCCGTGCTTGATAAATCCAACATTATTGAATCCCAGTAGCGATAAGTCTTCTTTAATGATCTGCTTTGTGAAATGGGCAAGCTCTCGAACCCCGGAACTTCCACCACCACTTGGTTTTTCGAACACTTTAATCTCAATGCTCTTCCTGGTGTTAGCATTAATAAAGGATTCCACTGTGTTTTTCCAGTTTCCATCAACATCTATTTTACAGAAATACTCATTGAAGAAATAAGGTGTAAAAGCATAAAACGATAGGGAAGCGGTCGTTGGCCAAGGATCCATAATATAGATACCGCTGGCATTTCCATGTGGGGTCATTTGATACCCCGCATAGACAACCCAATGTTTCCCGCCTGTTACGAGCATGGGACCACTAGACTTCTGTTGAATCATACAAGACAGAATCCATTCAGTTGCTTCAAGTGATGAGACATTCATGGAACTTGTCCTTTTGAACTTACCGTATTTGGATAAAAATGAATATACTGCGTCGGGCTCCACATACCAGTTTTTTTGATCAACTGTTTGTTCATTTAAAATTTTATAAATCTCATCCTGCGATAGATCAAGACCGAGACACATTGCCATACAGGCCGCGGCGCAATAATAGTAAGTTGATTGTTTTATTGCTTTAATATCGTTGATTTCACAAATCTCCGGAAAATATCTTTGTTCTATAATGCTTGTCATAGATAAAACCTCACTTGAGTCCGAAAACTTTACCTTTAAAGTAATCAAGATTAAACCCTTGGGTCAGATAGTTAAGTAAAGAAAGATGCTCAGGGCTCCCGGGAATAATCTTATTTAATTCTTCCGTAACACAATCAATCATATTTTTGCGATACAAATAAGCAAAGGAATTAAAATTATTTTCCTTAGGGCAATAGTCTCCAAAAAATTGAACGTCTCGATATTCTTTGGGGAAGTTCTCCAAACCTAGAAGATTTTGTTTTTCTATTATATTTCTTTCTAATAATTTCCGATCAATTTTTGATATGTCTTTGGCTACAAGATGTTGATCCGTCGCCAGATTATAACATGTGTAGACGCTTTTATTTGGAAATAAAGCTAGACTATATCGAGCAGAGCATACTTCCTTCTTCTCTTTATTGACCACAATATTATGCATAGTTCTAATAATATTATTTTCAAATATATATTTTTCTACATCAAGGCTACGAATTCCTTGAAAAACTTCACGAACTAAATCTTTTGCTTGGTTTAGCAGGGCTAAAGTGTTGGAGTTATTACCGTTTCTATTTTGAGAAGCATTTAACTCATATACAGGATCCAGCTTATGAATGGGACTAATGTCCCTTGCAAAACGCGATATGTCGCTGATGCTAGTACCATGCTCCACAAGCCTTTCATCTAAAACTCCTATTAATGCAAACGGATAGTTTGCTTTCTTTAAGATCTCAATGTTATCTAATACGGCTCTAAAGGTATTGCCTTTATCTGCCGCAATGCGAGCAGCATTATGGATTTCTTCAGGTCCATCTAAAGATATATTTATGATAGTTTTATTAGCCATCATTATTTCAAGAACATCAGGGGAAAATTCTCGATAAGCATTGGTGGTGAGGGCGAATTGAGCGTCCCCATTGGGATTGAATTTATTTTTATTTAAAATTATTGTTTTAATCATTTCGTCTCTGAGCATGGGTTCGCCACCAAAGAACTTGATTAATCTAATGTTACGAACTCTAGAAATACTTTCTA
>DUPA01000031.1 GCA_012838515.1 Natronincola sp.
AAGCCTTTTCCATATTACCTGCCGGCGCCAAAATCTCCGGAATTTTCACTATATTTCCTCCTAATATCCTAGCAATCGTCTAGCTTCTAAATGTTCCGTATAAGTTCGCGTAAATTCGTGTGTACCGTCTCTTCTGCTAACAAAAAACAAATAATCCGTCTCTTTCGGATTTAAGACTGCTAACATCGAGGCAAGACCGGGGCTAGCGATTGGTCCCGGTGGCAGACCGAGATTACGGTAGGTATTATAGGGTGAATCAATATCTAAATCTTTATAAAGTACCTGCGGGCGTTTTTCCTCCGTTACGTAACGCACCGTTGGATCTGCTTGTAAAGGCATATTGATATCCAAACGATTCAAATAGACAGAGGCGGCTAAAGCCCTCTCTTCAGCAACCATTATTTCCTTTTCCACAATTGATGCCAAAGTTACCAATTCATGTAGCGTGAAACTCGAATCACTTAAAAGAGGTAAAACCTCATTCGTAACCACATTTGTAAACCTTTGAATCATTTGCCTGATTATTGACTCTTCTGTTTGGCTCAAACTGAAGAAATAGGTATCGGGAAATAAATAACCTTCAAGCGAATCTATGGGTAAATCATGGGGCATGTCCTCGCCAAAAATAAGTGAACCATTAAAGGCTAACCTTTTAAAATGCGCCTCATCAGCTAGTCCGTGATCGGCCAACGTCTTCGCTATCTGTTCAATTTCAAAACCTTCAGGAATTACAACACGCTTTAGAAGAATATCACCGGTATTAAGATGATTTATTATCTCCACAAGACTCATTTGAGGACGTAAGAAATAATAGCCCGCTTGTAAACTATGCTCAACCTCTAAAGCCCGGACTACAAATTTAAATACGAAAGAATTTTGAATGAGGCCCTCTTTCTCTAAAAGATCGCCAATATGCCCTGTACTCATTCCCGATGAAATCATAATCATTTTACCGGGTACACCTGGCTCTTCCGTTAAAGGCTTGGCATTGAAGTACACAAAGACACTAGTGGCAATTATGGAGAAAAATGCAAGTATGAACAGAAAGCGGACCAAGATAAGACCGGTCCGCTTTTTATTTACTTGGAGGTTCCGTTTCATTGGTATCTACCCCCATCACCAAGACTTTTACTCAAAATCATCGGACTCTAAAATACCAACTACCATTTCAAATTCGGCGTCATCTTCAATGTCCATAAGAACCTCTTCGCCATCTTCGTCAACCTCTACACGGAAAACAAAGGCACCTTCTTCCGGATTTTCATCTGGTAAAAGTACGGCGTAAAGCTGTTCATCAATCTCCACATACTCCAAAATAGTGAAAGTATGTTCTTGATCATCCTCATCTACTAGGACAATGGAATCCCCCTCGCCGAAATCGTGTTCGTGATCGTGATCATGATTAAAATCATCGTTATGTGCCATTAGACTATTCCTCCCTTTAAAACCTAGTTTTTACCCCTTGCGATCCAAATATGCTTGCAAAATGACAGTTGCAGCAACCTTATCAATTAAATTGCGCCTTTTTGCTCGGCTCACGTCTCCTTCCAACAAAATCCTTTCAGCGGATGCCGTTGAAAACCTCTCATCCCAATATTCTACCGGAAGGTTAAATTCCCTTTTCAGTTTGTCCGCAAATTTATACATTTTTTCTGTTTCCGGACCAAAACTACCGTCGGTTCTGATTGGTAAGCCTAAAACAAATTTCTTAACGTCATATTCCTCAATAATTTTTCGCAAAGAGGCGAAGTCCTCCTTAAGGGAGGTGCGCCGGATTACAGTAATGCCTTGGGCAGTCCACCCCATGGGATCACTGATTGCTACCCCAATTGTTTTTTCACCAACATCCAAACCCATTATTCTCATTCGGAGGCTCCTTTAAATTACTTTAATGGCGAATTCCGGGCAGCTCGCACCGCAATAACCGCAAAAAACACATTGTTCGGGGTGGGCAACTACCGCCATTCCATCTTGGATTTCGAGGGCTCCATTGGGGCAAGCGTTAACACAAGATGCACAACCAATGCACCAATCATCAATGTGGAGGCGCCTGCTAATTTCACTGGGACTAGCCATATCGCGCCGCCCCTCAAAATAACTTATATTACTTTCAACCTCTTCAATACTTTTCATACCCACTGCAATTGAATGAACTTCTTTATTATCAAGTAAATAATCCAAGGCTTCTGACCAACTAGCTAGAAGATGACCGCCACCTAAGGGCTTCATTGCATAGATACCTTTACCCTTCGCATTAGCGAAAGAAATGGCCGCAAGCATTTCTTCTCTACTACCGCCTTGAATTCCAATTCCGGTCTTATTAATCAATGGCGAAATTACATCTATGCCCTCAAGCTCCGCACCTGCTAAAACGCCTTGCACATGATGGGTGGAAATTCCCACAGCTTGAACGATACCTTCTTTTTTCGCTTCCCACAATACCTCAAGAGCCGGCCAATGACCGCGCAAGGTATGGCTGGATTCTTGTTCGTGCAAAAGAAAAACGGGAATAACATCAAGACCCAATCCTTTTTGAGCATCTTCTAAACTTTTTAACATGCCATCTCTTGTATAAGCATAAGATTTTGTTGCCACAATTACAGGGCGCGGCAACTGAAGATCCTGCATTGCTAAGCGAATGGGCTCATAGGTTTGATATAATTCGGCCGTATCGATAAAATTAACCCCGAGTTCTAATGCTCGGCGAATAACTAAACTTCCCTCTTTTGCAGAAAGACCCCTCTGTAAGGGGCCAATTGTTAAAGCACCAAAACACAATTTACTAACTTCGAGACCGGACCGGCCTAAACGAATATATTCCACCGAGTTCTCCTTCTACTTTTGTCTAAAAACAATGCCTAAAGTGTTTGGACCGCAATGACTGGAGATTGTGCAGCCCGCCTCTGTTACGAGAATTTCCTTAAAATTAGCTAGTTCTTCCACCAAGGCTACAACCCCATTCACAAGCTCAGGTTCGCAACCGGCTTGAGTAACAAATACTCTACTAAAATCTATATCAGTTCTGTCTTGTAGGCGTTCTTTTACATATGACGTTACCACTTTTTCGAATGTTCCTCGATATTTTCGTCCCACAATCATGGCACCATCTCTCACTTCTATGCAAGGCTTCAGTCGCAAGACCTTAGCACCCTGGGCCGTGATTGCGGAACATCGACCACCCCTGGCCAAATAGTCTAACTGATCTATGACAAAGCTTACTTCTCCCTTAGCCACATTATCTTCTAAACGTTTCTTGATTTCTAAAGGTTCTAATCCTTCTGCGGCTAACAATGCCACATCATAAACTAAAAGCCCACTGCCTGTAGTTAAATTCTTAGAATCAATTACATGAACATTGGAAAAGTCCCTTGCAGCAAGCAGCGCATTAGAATGACATGACGAGAATCCGGAACCAAGACTAATATGGAATACTGCCTTACTCCCCGAGGTCAATTTTTGGAAATGCTGTTGGTACTCGAAGACATTCACTGCCCCGGTTTGGCACGCTATACCTTCTTCACCGAAACGAAAAACATCTTCAGGATGAATATCAATTCCATCCCGAAACATATCGTCTCCTGCCACAATGCTTAACGGTACTATTGCAACGTCTAATTTCTTCTTCAATTCTGGTGATAAATCACAAGTACTGTCTGCACTAATTTTAATCATAGCCCCGTAGTACTCCTTTACTCAGCTTGAAAATAATGTTTGATTAATTCTTCAAGAATAATATCCCGTTCTATTCTCGTTATGAGAGAACGTGCATTCTTGTGATTGGTTATAAAAGTGGGATCTCCTGACATTAAATAACCAACAATCTGACCAAAAGGATTGTATCCCTTATCTTGAAGGGCTTCATATACTTCGTTTAAAACCACTCGTACAGTTGATGTTTCTTCTTCAATTTCTTTATAGCGAAACAAAGCAGTTTTATCAAGATTATCTTTCACGGTGATCCCCCCTAACAAATTAAAATAAAAAGCCCTTAACTAATCTATATTCTTTCGGACTTACTTAATTCCTTTCATTTGTTCACCAAAGAGTATTTTACTTTTTTCCAGTGCCTCTGGTAATTTTTCCGGTATGCGCCCACCTGCCTGAGCCATATCAGGTCGGCCACCGCCTCCTCCTCCGCAAATCTGAGCAGCGGTTTTTACGACTTGTCCAGCATGGACGCCCTTTTTAACTAAACTTTTGGAGACCATACTCAAAAACAGAACTTTATCTTCATTTTTCGCGGCGAGCATGATTGCAACAGGATCTAGCCTATCACGAATACGATCCCCCAAAGTTCTCATATCTTCAGGGCTAGCGGCTTCTACTTCTGCCACTACAATAGCACCGTCTTCGAGTTTTTCGGCACCAGCAATTAACTCATCTAGAGCACCAAGCACTGTCTGCTGTTTAAAAGTAGCTAATTCTCTTTCTAATCTTTTGTTGTCTTCCAATATACGATCTATTTGCGCAGGTAAGTCTTTTATCTGAGTTTGCAACTTAGACTGTAATTCTTTCAAAACACTTTCTTGACCGCGTACATATTCAAGTGCTCCAGTACCAACCACTGCTTCAATACGGCGGACCCCTGCGGCCACACTACCTTCTGATATCAATTTGAAAAGCCCGATCTGTCCCGTTGATTGAACATGTGTGCCTCCACATAGTTCCAATGAATCAGACCCTACCCGAATCATCCGCACTTCCGTCTCATACTTTTCTCCAAAAAGCGCCATTGCCCCTTGCTTTTTTGCACTTTCTAAGTCAGTTGTCTCGGAAGTTACCTGGGAATCTTTCAAAATTTCTTCATTAACTTTCGCTTCAATTAATTCTAATTCACTATCGGTTAAACCTTGAAAATGGGTAAAGTCAAAACGCAAGCTTTCAGGACCTACATAAGAACCTGCTTGGTTAACATGATCACCTAGAATATCTTTTAAAGCACGATGTAACAGATGCGTTGCAGTATGATGCCTGGCTGTATTTTGTCGTCTTCCAAGGTCAATGGAAGCTTCGGCGTCATTATCCTTTGAAATGTAGCCGGTTTCAACAACACCCAAGTGGCTGATGAGACCATGTACCGGTTCCCTAACATCATTAACACGTACGGAACCTGTGTTAGTTGTGATTAATCCCCGATCAGCGACTTGTCCCCCTCCTTCTGCATAAAAAGGAGTTTGCTCTAGTATTATTTCAACCTGGGCTTTTTCTTCTACAGTCTCTACACTTACACCGTTTAAGATGATTCCTTTGATCTTGGTATTGATCTTATTTTGCTCGTAACCCACAAATTCAGTCGTTACCGATCCGGCAAGATCCTTAAACACTTCGAGACTACTATCTAAATAACCGTAATCAGACCTTGATTTACGTGCTCTTTCCCTTTGGGCCTCCATTGCCTGTTTAAAGCCGATTTCATCCACAGTCATATTATCATCATCTAAAATTTCTCTAGTGAGATCCAATGGAAAACCAAAAGTATCATAAAGTAAAAACGCATCTTTGCCGGCAATCTCAGTTAAACCCGCTTTTTTTGCTTTTACAACAAGATCAGAGAGCAACCCAATTCCTTGCTCTAAAGTCTCGTTAAAGCGTTCTTCTTCTAATCCAACCACCTTATAAACATAATCAGCACGTTCCACAAGTTCAGGATAGGCGGCTTTCATTTGCGCAATAACCATCTCCACCACCCTATTGAGGAACGACTCGGATATATTTAATAAACGACCGTGGCGTATAGCCCTACGAATTAGCCGACGTAAAACATAACCTCTACCCTCATTACTGGGCAAGACACCATCTGCAACAAGAAAAGCGACCGCCCTAGCATGGTCAGTAATTACCCTTAAAGAAATATCGGATTTGGGATCTTCTCCATAACCAACCTTAGCTATCTTAGAAACCCCATCTAAGATGGGCCGCAAATTATCAATCTCGAAAATACTGGTTTTCCCTTGTAAAAGAGCGGCTACTCTTTCCAACCCCATACCGGTATCTATGCTTTTTTGATCCAAGGGAATATACTTGTCCCCATCTTGGTGAAATTGAATAAAAACTAAGTTCCAAAATTCCATAAAACGTTCACAATCGCAACCGGGTTTGCAATCAAGCTTTCCGCAACCAAATTCTTCACCGCGATCTATATGAATCTCTGAGCAAGGTCCACAAGGACCGGCACCTGTTTCCCAGAAGTTATCTTCTTTTCCGAGGCGTACTATACGTTCGGCCGGAACCCCCACGTCCTTGTTCCAAATTTCGAAGGCTTCATCGTCATCTAGATAAATTGTGATCCACAATTTATCAGCGGGAAGATTAAGATAATCTAAGGAAAATTCCCAAGACCATGGAATGATTTCTTTCTTAAAATAGTCACCAAAAGAAAAATTACCGAGCATTTCGAAAAAAGTACCGTGGCGATCCGTGAGTCCCACGTTTTCTATATCACCGGTGCGAATACATTTTTGGCTGGTTGTAACCCGAGGATGTACGGGTTTTTCCAAACCTAAAAAATAATGTTTAAAGGGTACCATACCCGCCACTGTCAGTAGTAATGTGGGATCCCCGTGGGGAATCAAAGATGCACTTGGTAAAATTCGATGATCCTTGCTTTCAAAGAATTCTAGAAACATTGTTCTAATTTGATCAACTGTATAACTTTTCATAGTATCCGCGTGGGCGGTTCCCTCCATTTCTTGCTACCTAACTACAACTAATATTAACGAACTGACCGCACATTGTCAACACAATCGCCTACGCTAAAAGCTACTTTAACCCTTTGCCAATAGGTATTTGGCGTTATAAAGAGAAAGGTTATGCATCTTTGATATTTCCGTTTATTGCTTAAGGTATTACGACGCCCTTTTAGGCTTCCGCAAAAGGAAATATTCCAAGATCACCCTTATGGTTGCGGCTACGGGTATTGCCAAAAACATACCGACAATACCCATGAGATCCCCACCAACAAAGACTGCAAAGATTACAATAAGGGGATGCAGCCCTACGCGGTCACCAATAATTTTAGGGGAAATGATGCCGTTTTCTATTTGATTTGCTGCAACGAAGATGAGAAATACCCACAATACAGTTAGAGGCGATTTCATTAAGGCGAATGCGGCCGCGGGCAAAAAACCCAGCACCGGACCGAAATAAGGAATGATATCAAAAAGACCTGCCACGAGACCAATGAAAAGGGCATAGGGAATTTTTAAAAAGAATAGTCCTGCATAAATAAAGATTCCCACAAATAGACAAACAAGGAGCTGACCCCTGAAAAACCCATTTAAAGCGATGTTAATCTCCCGCATTATGTTTTGCACATCGCCACGATACTTGGCGGGCACATATTGAAGTGTTCTTTCTCTCATGGATTTATGATCCCGTAGAAAATAGAAAGCCAGTATGGGGGAGATAATTAAAGAGACAATGTTGGCAAAAGCCCCCATAAGGACCACAGTAAACTTACCCGCAAGATTCTCTAAAGCCATTTCAATTCTTTCCATAAGAATATTTAAACCATCTCGAATGGTTGTAGGTAGGTCAATTCTGTTTAATGAATCGATCGTACCTTGTCCCATTTCTTCTAAATGCCTTGCTTGATCAGGTAGCTTACGAACAATTGTCTCCAATTCTGTGACAAGTCTAGGCAATACTGTCCAGAGAATAACACCTGTGAATGCCGAGAAGAACAAATAGACCACTAAAATCGCCACTGCCCTTGAGGTTCCTCTTCTTTCCACCATCAAGATTAAAGGATACAAGATGTAAGCAATTATGATCGCAAATAAGAAAGGGGTCAGGATTGTTCTGACCCGATATAGAAAGGCAATTAAACCAACTAGGACTAATGTCCACCAAATTCTTTTTGACACAATCTTTATTCCAACCAATCATTCAATTGCCTGCCAACAGTACCCCGCGCCCTTCTGATTATAGTCTTACCCGTGGACCGAAGCTGTCTGGGTACCATGCCCTTTTTCATAGTATTGCCCACATAAATTCCCACGGCCAATCCCGCTAATCCTGCCATCATAATGCCTCGACCATTACCCAAGTGATTCACCTCATCTTTATATTTAGTATTAGCTTCTCCAAGTTTAAACAAAAAAATCACCGGATTTCATTATCGTTGGCGATAACAAGATCCGGTGGCTATAAGTCTTTAAGATGCTGTGGTTGCAGTATTTTTACGATAATCTTCGATTGCGGATTTAAGTGCATCCGCGGCCAAGTTCGAACAGTGCATTTTCAAGGGTGGAAGTCCCTCTAGTGCACTGGCAACCGCCTGATTAGTAATTTCTTCGGCCTCGGTCAAAGTTTTACCGATGGCTAATTCCGTGATTACACTGGATGTGGCAATTGCTGCACCGCAACCAAAAGTCTTAAATTTAATATCGGTGATAACATCGTTTTCAACTTTGATCCAAATCTTCATGATATCGCCACATCGAGAGTTACCGACCTCGCCAACACCGTCAGCATCGGCAATTTCCCCCACATTACGTGGATTAGTAAAATGATCCATAACCTTATCAGAATACATTTTTCATCCTCCTGTCATTGATATAAAGGGGACATTGCCCTTAAACGTTCCACAATTTCCGGTACAACTTCCAACAAGTAGTCAACATCGGCTTCAGTATTCTCACGACCCAATGTCAACCTTAGGGAACCATGGGCTATCTCGTGAGACAATCCCATGGCCAAAAGTACATGTGAAGGATCCAATGAACCGGAAGTGCATGCAGAGCCACTAGATGCCGCTATACCCTTCAAATCCAAATTCAAAAGTAATGATTCCCCCTCAATATACTTAAAACACACATTCACGTTATTTGAAAGCCTATTTTCTAAATCGCCATTTACTTTTGTATCAGGAATTATTTGAAGACCTTTTATGAGTTTATCCCTTAATTTTGTCAAACGGGCACTTTCCACTTTCCGTTCGGTTTGGGCTAACTCAAGAGCAGTTGCCATACCAACTATTCCGGCAACATTTTCTGTACCTGCTCTTCTTCGCTTTTCTTGTGCACCGCCGTGAATAAGGGGTTCTAAGCGAACGCCTCGGCGCACGTAGAGGGCTCCAACACCCTTGGGACCATAAAATTTATGAGCTGATATGGACAGTAAATCAACGTTTAATTCATCGACATCCAAATCTAGGCTACCGGCTGTTTGCACTGCATCGGTATGAAAAAGTGCACCGTGTTGCCTTACTATTTTACCTATTTCACTAATTGGTTGAATAGTGCCTATCTCATTATTTGCATGCATTATGGAAACTAAAATTGTATCGGGTCTTAGTGCACTCGCCACTTTTTGCGAATCTACTAAGCCATATTCATCCACAGGCAACACAGTTAGCTCAAAACCAAACTGGGTTAACCAATTTGCCGTATCTAAAACGGCGGGGTGTTCAATTGAACTTGTGATAATATGTTTTCCTTTATTTGCATAAGCCCAAGCAACACCTTTAATTGCTAAATTATTAGCCTCGGAGCCGCCTGAAGTAAAAATTATTTCTTCGGCTCTCTCCGCGCCCAAGAGCTTAAATATCTTATCTCTAGCCTGATCAAGACCACGCCTAGCCTCTCTACCCAAATCATACACACTCGAAGAATTACCAAATTTCGATGTAAAAAAAGGTTTCATGGCTTCAGCAACTTCTCGCCTAACCGCAGTCGTAGCCGCGTGATCCATATAAATTTGTCCCATTATTCTCCTGCCACCCCTAGTCTGTAGGCATCTTGCCTCAAATCTTCCAGCGTTGTGTTATCTAAGACCTGCTCCATACTATCTTGGAGAGACTTCCATAAATTTCGTAATACACAAAGCTCCGGATGACTGCAATATGGCCCCGTTCCGCTACGTGTATCTAAACAATCCATTGGAGTAATAGGTCCTTCTAACACTCTAATGATATCTCCAACACGAATATTACCGGGATCATCAGCCAACTCATAGCCTCCATGGGCGCCCCGTTTACTAATAACAAGATTAGCTTTGCGCAATGCAGATATAAGCTGCTCTAGGTAATGTTCTGAAACAAGCTGCCTTTCGGCTATTTGCTTTAAAGGGATGGGACCTTGCCCATGATGTAATGCCAGATCGTACATGGCACGAACACCATATTCTCCCCTTGTGGAGATCCTCATGCATACACCTCCTTGTTTAATCCCGACTAAGTTCGTAGGGATTGAACATGTTAATCATAACACAATCTTTTTATTGCTGTCAACAGTAAAAAAGACAAAAAAACAGCCGCTCCACGCGGCTATTGTTGTTTTAAATTAGCAAAGTATTCTAATCTTTCTTTAATCAATTTTTCCCTGCCTTGATTAGAGGGACGGTATAGTTTTAAATTGCGTACGTTCTCCGGAAGATAGTCTTGTTTAACATAATGATGGGGAAATTCATGGGGGTACTTGTAATCGAGTCCGTGACCTAATTTAGAGGCACCCTCGTAATGCGTATCCCGCAAGTGACTGGGAACAGGTTCAGCACCGGTTTTAGAAACTACCTCAAGGGCAGATTCCACCGCTGTAAGCACCGAATTGCTCTTTGGAGCAGTGGCAATGTAAATTATTGCTTGTCCTATAGGTAAGCGAGCTTCAGGCATTCCCACCCACTCCAAGGCCAAAGCCGCCGCTTGTGCCATTAAGAGGGCATTTGGATCCGCGAGACCAACATCCTCCGCTGCGTGCACCAATAGGCGCCGCACGATAAAGCGGGGATCTTCGTTTGCATAAAGCATACGGGCATACCAGTAAAGAGCCGCATCAGGGTCACTTCCGCGGAGAGATTTTATAAACGCAGATGTAACATCATAATGGTTATCGCCGCTTTTATCATAATTTACTCTTTGGGCCTGTGCAGCCTCTTCAATAATATTTAAATCTATTTCCCTTATACCTTCGTTATTAGATAACGTAGTTAAAACAGCAAACTCCAAAATGTTTAGCAAAACACGGGCATCACCGTTGGAAACGCGAATAAGGTGATCCACGGCCTCTTCCGTAACAGTAGCAGGAAATGAACCTAGCCCATGTGGAGCCTCAAGTGCAAACTTTGCCAAAGAACAAAGATCTTGCTTTTTTAAAGGCTCCAATTTATAAATTTGCGATCTACTTAGTAGTGCAGCGTTAACCTCAAAGTATGGGTTTTCAGTTGTGGCCCCAATTAAAACTAAATCACCTTGCTCAACCGCGGGTAAAAGAACATCCTGTTGACCCTTATTCAGTCTTTGAATTTCATCTACGAAAAGAATTGTGCGTTGACCGTGAAACGCCCTTCGGTCACGTGCCTGTTCCATAAGTGTCTTCAATTCTGCCACGCCCGTTGTGGTAGCACTCACATCAAGAAAAACGCCTTTAGTTGTCTGGGAAATAACATAGGCTAAAGTTGTTTTCCCCACACCCGGAGGGCCATATAAAATGATTGAGCGGAGTATATCTTCTTCTATTGCTCTACGTAATAGTTTTCCTTCACCTAAAATATGTTCTTGTCCAACATATTCGCCTAAACTATTTGGGCGCATACGTACTGCCAAAGGGGCATCTTTGGATCTTAGCTCACTTTGTTCAAACAAGTCCATAATTTACTCCTCCTTACAAACCTGACGGACTATCCAACTCGCCATAATCAAGCCCGATACTGGTGGAACAAAAGAGGTACTTCCCGGAACAGCACCATCGCGCCTTCCTTGGACATTTTCATCTGTAAATACGACAGGAAGCCCACTATTAATACCACGCTTCCTTAAAGCTTGGCGAACCACCCGTGCCAATGGGCAAGTGTGTGTTTGAGCAATATCGGTAATTATTAATCGCGTCGGATCCAATTTGTTACCTGTTCCCAGCGATGAGATTATGGGGATCTTTTCATCTAAACATCTTTTTATTAATGCAACCTTGGGTCCCACACTATCTATGGCATCTGCCACAAAATCCACATTTTTAGGAATCAATTGATCATGATTACCGGAATCGTAAAATTCCTCATGAATTATCACCTTACACTGTGGATTTATTTGGGCTATTCTTTCTGCCATCACTTCTACTTTCGCACATCCGAGCGTTGATTCCAGTGCAATAATCTGTCTGTTTAGATTAGTTATACTGACCTT
>DUPA01000006.1 GCA_012838515.1 Natronincola sp.
GAGGAAGGCTTCTTCCTTTTCCTCCGTTCAATTATTGCTTGGAGGAGTATTCTATGTAATGTTTTTACTTCCTTTAAGTGGTCATGGATTTAGATAAAAGCCCGGTCATATAGCTTGGGGAAAAACATCATAAAATCATAAATTATTTGAGATTTTCTCAATTTAAGACTAATTAAAACTGCAGCGAACAATGTTTAGATCTATCGTTAAGGAATCTATCGGGCGAGTGGATAAACCACGTTTTGATGTTAAAGGTGTCATTTTAATTATCTCTGATTGAAATTCCGAAACCACTTCGCTTTTGTAATGGACTTTTCTTACCTCTACTATATTCATATTATCCTTAAGGTTTTCCATGACATCCTGATTATTATACGGTGTAGTATCGGTTACAAGCTCGCGAATTTCTTGCAAATACTCCTCACCCGGAATAACCTTGATAACGTATCCGGAATGCTTTAAAACCCTTTCAAATTCGGAATAATTTGCCGGCGATAGAATGTTCAAGACAACATCTGCAACCCGGTCATTTAGCGGCAATTGTGCAAGATCCCCAACACACCAGATAATTGGTTCTGCGTGGGAGGCCGCTAATTTGATCCCATCTCGAGATATATCGAGCCCAATTAACTTCAGACTAGGGAAACGTTGATATAATCTAGATAAAAGTAACCCTTCGCCACAACCGGCATCTAATACAACACCATTCTTTGGTTCTATGTTTTCGATCGTATCGTAGAGTTCAGTCCATAGCCCATGGAAAATATAGCTTGAAAAAACTTTTCTCCGGGCTAAAAATAATTCCTTCCCATATTCAGATTTCGGATGTGTGTTAAGTAAATTTAAATATCCATTTTTGGCTAGATCGAAGTTGTGATTAGAGCCACAGCGCAATCCCGAAGGCTCGTATACAACGAGCCATTTAGCGCAGATCGGACAGCGGAATACTTCGCTATATTTCCTAAATAACTCTAAAGCCCGTTCTTTTTTAGATAATCTTTTACTCATGGCAATCCCCCAAGCAACAACAAAAATGCCCCTAAGGGCATCTTAAATACCAAGCTAACCTGCTCTATGCTCCGACCATCTATCTCTACACCAATTAATAAAACGAACCCTTGTGGGTAAATAATGCGTATCTACGGAAAACTGCTTAAGATTTCCTTGAAAAATAATATTTCCGTTTAAGCTCAAAAAATCCACCGGTCTAACAAGATTGGCTGACTTATTAAATTCTATAATCCCACTTTCGTTAAGAACATAATATACGAATTGAGAACACAAAAATTTATTATTAGTTTCGGCCGGAATTTTAAATAAGCCGTAAAACAGGCCTATAAAATTATACTTATATTCCGTTTGGTTAGCTATAAAATGATCAATAATTCTTCGTACAGCCAAGTAATCTGCATTTGAAACATCAATTTCTATAATCGTTCCCGGAAGCTGACGGGCAACTTTGTAGAGACCTTCATCAAGCCGCTCCCGTTTAAAGCGACCAATAAAAGGGTTATAAGCCCATTTTCGCGCAAAACTATACATTTCATCTAGTTCTTTGTCTAAAGATAATGCTGCATGCGTATATTCGTCTTGCGTGAACAAACGAATAAGACGTGAAATTACCGTATTTGTTCTAGTCAAGACAATATATAGATGAGTACCCTCCACAAAACATCCCTCCTTCGTTCCTAAAATATTATTATTAAGACGTCCTATGCCACTATCATCGACATAAAAGTGGGGAAGAAACTACAACTAATTATTATGCGAAAAGGTATACCCATTGCCGCCCAGCTTTTTTCTAGAATCAACAGCCTGAGAAACTAGATGCATCAGTTCGCTTGGCATACGGGTATCCTCGGGAAAAAGGCTTATACCTATACTTGCCGAAACTTGCACCATCTGCCCTTTATAGAAAATCGGTTTTTTAAAAACGGTACTAATACGCTCAGCCAAAGAAATAACATCAGCTTTTACCCTGACATTAGTCTGTAGAATAATGAATTTATCATCACCCATTCTACCCATATAGTCTGTTTGCCGTAAAATCGATTTGATTCGGGCCGCAAGATGCTTTAAGACAAAATCGCCCGCGTTATAACCATAATCGTCATTAATTAAACTAAACCTATCTAAATCCAAGAGCAAAATAGCAGCTTTAGAGCGCTCCCGTGTAGCACGCTCTAATTCTATTTCAAGCTGTCTAAAAAAACTTGCTCTGTTGGAAATACCGGTTAAATCATCGTGTCTGGCCAGCCACGCTATTTTAACCTCCTGTTTTTTGCTTTCCGTTAAATCGCTAATGATATGCATGCTCAACTGACCAGCCCCGGTTTTGATATTTCGGACAGTAACTTGTACAGGGAACCTAGAACCATCAAGGCGAGAATGGATACTGTCGAAGATCATTCTCTTCGATTCGTGGAGTCCAAGTTGCGTATTGATCTCCTCCAGATTTGTATCTCCATATATATCTTCGAGGCTAATTTCCAAAAGTTGCTCTTTTGTATACCCGTATTCTTCACAAGCCCTAGCATTAGCATTGACCACTCGACCATTCATATCAAAATACAAAATAATATCGTGAATATTGTCTAGAAGAACCTGATGAATATCTGCAATATCTTCAGCTTGCAATTGCAGGGTTATATCTTGAACGAAGATCGTTACTTCATCATCTGAAATTTTAACGAGACGAAGAAGCATAGACTTCCCTGTCCTAGTGCAATTATACTCTAGTTCTGAGAAATCGGATAGATTATCTAGATAATTTGTGGTTTTTTCCCAAAGACCATCGTAGACAGCAAATAGTTCTTCAACTTGCTTTGTTGCTACTTTTTCTTTAGTCACTTCAAAAATTTCTTTAGCCTGTTTGTTTATTTCTCTGATTAAATATGAGGTGGATGCGTCTTCTCCCTTAGTTATAAGCGACCTAACCATAATGTAGCCTTCAAAAAGGGCATCAGTAATCATGGAACTTAAAACATGGTCTGTAGCTTTCACCCAAATTACTCCTTCCATCAATTTTCTTCAACGTATACAATTTCAACCTGCTATAGAAATCTCCTTCTTTCCGCTTTGTAAAACTTAAGAAGATTCGTTCAGGAGATAGTTTGACACAGTTTTACCATATTCTATTATAGCTGCAATTTATTAGAAAAAATCCACAGAAGCAGAGAGCCTTTGTGGAATTATAATTTTCTTTTTTGTTGGTACAACTTATTAGTACTATTTCTTTGGAGCATATCTACCGGCGAGTTCTTCTTTGATGTCCGCAATCTTCATATCTTGTTCTACCATTAATACTAACAAGTGATAAGCTAAATCCGCGATTTCATAACGTAGCTCTTTAAAATCCCTGTCCTTAGCAGCAATGACAACTTCTGTTGCCTCTTCACCAACTTTTTTTAAAATTTTATCTAAGCCCTTGTCGAATAGATAGTTCGTATAAGAACCATCTTTTTTATTAGCTTTACGTTCTGCAATTAGTTCATAAAGGGCTTCAAAAGAAAACTCGGTCCCTAATTCCGTTTCAAAAATGCTGGGCTGAAAACAAGATTCTGTACCCAAATGGCACGCCGGTCCATCTTTAACTACTTCGATCAAAAGTGCATCTCCATCGCAATCCGGTTTGATTGATACTATGTGCTGAAAGTTGCCCGATTCTTCACCCTTGCGCCACAGCTTTTGTCGTGAGCGGCTATAAAAACACGTCTGTTTTTCGCTTATACTAACCTTTAAGCTCTCCTTGTTCATATAAGCGAGAGTTAAAACTTCCTTAGTATAATGATCTTGAACGATGGCGGGGATTAGTCCGTCTTGATTGAATTTTAGTTTCTCCATCATCTTTTTTTGCCCCCTAGGCTCACATTTATTCCTTGTTCTATTAAATATTGTTTTAAAGCGCCGATTTCAACTTCCTTATTATGAAAAATGGATGCGGCTAAACCCCCTTCGACACCAGGGCTTTTAAAAACCTCCAAAAAGTCTTCCATTTTACCTGCCCCACCGGAAGCGATTATGGGAATTGTAACCTCATTAGCGATTGCAGCGAGCATCTCAAGATCAAAACCTTTTCTAACACCATCTGTATCAATGCTGTTTATTACAAGTTCACCGGCACCAAGTTTTTCTCCTTGCACTACCCACTCTAGGGCGTCAAGACCGGTATTTTCACGGCCACCCTTAGCAAAGACTCTAAATCTATCATCAACTCTTTTTACGTCAACTGATAAAACTAACCGAGTGCTTCCGAAGTGTTCCGCCACATCTTCTAAAATTTGCGGGTTTTTTATTGACGCCGAGTTAATACTGACCTTGTGCGCACCTACATCAATTACGCGCTTAACATCATCTAAAGATGATATACCCCCTCCCACAACAAGCGGAATGGAAACTTGCTTAGCAACCTGCTTTAGTAAATCCATAAACATGAGGCGTCCTTCTAAAGAGGCGGTAATATCATAAAAGACTAGTTCATCTGCGCCGCTCTCATTGTAATAGTTGGCTAATTCTAAAGGATCGGAAACGTCCTGAATTCCTTCGAAATTAAGTCCCTTTACTACCCGTTCGCCGCGAATATCTAGACAAGGAATAATCTTTTTTCTACCCATTGTTACGCCTCCTGCTTTCCGGAAGCTAAGCGTAATACATTTTTTAAATCTAACATCCCGGTATAAAGCGCCTTGCCCACAATGGCAGCATAGAGATTCATTGATCTAAGTTCAGTGATCTCGTGTTTATACGATATACCTCCGGATGCAACCACTTTAACATCTCTGGTGGAAAGAGTTTTATAAACTTCTAAGTTAGTTCCCGATAGTTTTCCATCTTTGATAATATCTGTATAAATAATTGTCTGCACTCCTGCGTCCTCTAATCTCTGGCAAAATTCCAAAGCAGAAACGTTAGTGCTCTCACGCCAACCCTCAACTGCGACGTAACCATCTTTGGCATCGACGCCCACTGCAATCTTTTCTTTATATTTCTTCACCATTTGCTCCACAAAAGAAAAATCTTGTACCGCTATGGTTCCTAAAATAACACGATTCACACCTATGTCAAGATACTGGCGTATGCGTTCTTCATCACGAATCCCTCCACCGACTTGAACAAAGAGACCGCCTTCAACCATTATTTTCTTTATTGAGTCAAAATTCATAAGACGGCCATCTTTAGCTCCATCCAAATCGACAACATGCAAATTTTTTGCACCAACGTCTTTAAAAGTACGGGCAATTTCAACGGGATCGTTCGAATAAACATCCATCCTATCGTAATCCCCTTGCGTTAACATAACTACATTACCGTCTCGTAAATCAATTGCAGGAAAGATTTCCATAAGCCCCTCCTTCATAAATTAAGCCAAAAGTCCCTTTGTAGATGGAATTTCATCTGCATATTCTTCATCAATCGATACTGCCTGTCCTAAAGCCCGAGCAAAACATTTGAATATGGCTTCTATTAGGTGATGGCAGTTTTCACCTGCTAGTTGCTTTATGTGTATGGTTGCCCTAAGATGTCTACTTATGGCTAGGAAGAATTCCTTTACTAATTCGGTGTCAAAATCCCCGACTTTTTCCCTGTTGAGATTAACATCAAAATTAAGAAAACTGCGACCGCTTAAATCAATTGCGCACAAAACTAAAACTTCATCCATGGGTAAAATAAAGTTGCCATAGCGTTTAATGCCCTTTTTGTCTTCCAAAATCTGACTAAAGGCATCTCCAAGAGCAATGCCCACATCTTCAACTGTATGATGATAATCTACATGCACATCACCCTCGCAGGTCAAAGTTAAATCAAAGCGACCATGCCGAGTAAAAAGCTCTAACATATGGTCAAAAAAACCCGAACCGCTAGCAATCGCGTAGGTTCCTTTTCCATCCAAATTGAGTCGAAGCTCGATTTTGGTTTCAGTCGTTTGCCTTCTTACCTCTCCTTTTCTCATGTAAGATCCCCCCTTATGATTGCTGTCATTGTTTCTAAGAATTCATCCATTTCTTCAGGTGTTCCAATGGTAATTCTAAGGTAATCTGATATTCGCTCTTGGTTGAAGTGACGAACCAAGATCCCTTGGTCTTTCAGCTTTAAATAAAGGTCTTCCCCGGCCATCTTTTCATGCTTAGCGAATAGAAAATTAGTTTTCGAGTCAGTAACGTAAAAGTCCAATTCCCGTAATGCACGGGATGTTTCTTCCCTCGTTTCAATAATCTTGGCCAGATGGCTCTCAAAGTAGTGGTTATCTTCTATGGATGCCACTCCGGCCAAGAGAGATAAACGATTTATATTATAGGGATTAAAAGAAAATTTTATTTTATTTAGATCTTCAATCAGGTCGGGCGAACCGAAGGCAAATCCGATTCTCGCCCCTGCTAAAGCCCGTGACTTTGAAAATGTTCCGCAAACCAAAAGGTTTTCGTATTTAGGAAGTAAAGTTAGTGCTGAAGCACCTCCAAAGTCGATGTATGCTTCATCAATTAAGACTACATGATCGGGATTCGTCTGTGCTATCCTTTCAATATCCTCTAGCTCCAGATAAAGCCCTGTTGGAGCATTGGGGTTGGCAATGACAATGTTTCTATCTAAATTAAAATAATCTTCCGCATTTATGGAGAAGTCTTCTCGCAAGGGTATCTTTAATGCATCTATGCCAAACAGAGAAGCGTAAACCGGGTAAAAACCATAACTAATATCGGGAAAGCCTATTTTTCGTTTCTGATCACAAAAAGCCATGAAAAAAAACGCCAAAATCTCATCTGAGCCATTTCCCAGAAGGATTTGCTCCTCTCGCAACCCATAATATTCAGACATGGCCGTGACTAGACCTCGGGTCTGAGGATCGGGATAAAGGCGTAAGTCATCAATTTCCTTTGTATCCAAAATATCCCTCACTTTTGGTGATGGTGGGTATGGATACTCATTTGTATTCAATTTAATATACTTCCGCTCCTGTGGTTGTTCACCCGGAACATAGGGCTCTAAATTAGCGAGCTGCGAACTTAAGAATCTACTCATGAATAAACCCCCCGAATATCTTCTGCGTTAGGAAAATGTATCCTCTATTGCCTTTCATAGCCTTCTAATTCTACTTCAGGAGTTTCCATTCCTTTTAATCGGCGAATTAATAACGGAAGATTGACGTTTTTCGCATCATTTATCGTTATATTTACATTTACCAAAGAATCTTTCGTCATTATTTTAGATCTTCACTAACTTTCATCTAACTTTTGTGAGTATATTGCTAACTTCTTTTACTTATCGCTTTCAGAACATATTCGAAACAGTTCGATTCAAAAAATGGGGAATCTTGTTTCATAACCATTAACCGCTTTTCGTATTATTAACACACTAATTTTGCGACATGGGCGAAGCTTGAGTTTCCGTATTTTGCATGGATTCCTTATATCTATGCGTAGCTTTGGTAATCTTAGTCCCTATATTTTTATTTTTGTAAATTTATTAAAAATAGACGACCTTAATAAACCTGCCAAATAATA
>DUPA01000032.1 GCA_012838515.1 Natronincola sp.
AAATTACCGACATGTCGTCCGACACCGAGTTTTATCGCACTATGACCTAAAGCCCTATCAAGATCGTAATCATCGGACTTTTTAGGTAAAGTTTGCGGATTGTCAGCTAAATTTTGTACGTGCCTTTTAACCTTCTCCGCATCCCAACCGACTTCTTCTGCAAGTACAGAAACATCCACGGCTTCTAGTAATGAAGTCACGCTCACCCTAACGCCCAAATCTCCTTCTACTGTTCTCTTTGCGTAGGGCTCAGGCAAACCACGAATAACTACACCACTACGACTGGGCAGTCCATGCCCAAAAGAATGAATATCTGTTGTGGCGCCGCCCACATCTACAACGAGCAGATCACCCCAGCCTTCGCATTTTGATTGCCCCTCACTTAATAGCTGGCCGGCATATAACACGGCCGCGGGTGTTGGCATGAAAATTCCCTCAATTATATCGGTGGCCTTATCTAACCCCTTGGCATAAACAATTTTTTCCATAAATATTTTGCGAATGGCCTCTTTGGCCGGTTCCACCTGCAATTGTCCGATTCCGGGCATAACATTTGGAGCAACATGAATATGAAAAGACTTTGGAAAACAGTTTGCAACTTCCGAAGCAACTGATCGATTACCTGCAATTACCACGGGGATGGCCCGGGGCAAACTTGCCAGTACCTTTGCGTTATGTATGATGTTCTCACTATTACCCCCGTCAGTTCCCCCCGCCAATAGAATGATATCGGGTTTTAAAGAAATGAGTTGCTCCCGATCTTCTTCCGTTAATTTAAAGGAATATGTTTGGAGAACCCGTGCCCCTGCACCTAAGGCACACATCTTAGCTGCTTTTGCCGTTAAATCCTGAACTAGACCTATGGCAACCATTTGTAATCCACCTGCAGCGCTAGAGGAGGCTAGAATCTTACTTTTATTATTGTCTAATTTCAACATATCTAAAACTTCATTCAGACCAAGACTAATATCTTGGGGCGTAGTTGGTGCACTGGCATGATAAAGAAGATTTCGTTTGGATAAGTCAACTAACGTGGCTTTAGTAAAGGTACTACCGATATCAACCAAAACGATTTTTTCGTCCATCAATAACCCTCCATTAGATGCCCAAATCTGCCCTCAAGGTAGGAATTACGTCAGCCGGTAAAGTGCTGGGCGGGTAAACACGGTCAAATCCCAATTGTTTAAACTTTTCCTCCACATCCGACCAATCTTGATTTCCCACAACTAAATACCCTCCAATATACATCAGAATATCACCGATTCCGGCTTCGATTAAGGCATCGCGTAGACCCCGAACATCAATTTCACCATGTCCGTACAAAGATGAAATCATAATCGCATCCGCGTTTGTTTCTAACGCAGCCTCCACAAATTCCTTTTGCGAAACCAATACGCCTAAATTAACTACATTAAATCCCGCTTCAGTAAAAGCAATTTCCAAAATTTTATTTCCCACTGCATGCACATCGGAGCCTATAACACCTAAGATAAGGGTTTTTATTTCCATACTTATCTCTCCTTGTACTTTGGCTTGTCAACTTTTTGCTACTTTTTTGTTACGTTTGCTAAGTTCTTAATAAAGTCTTTCTCTACACGTAAAAGAAAACCTCCCACGTAACAGATTGTTTCGTGGGAAGCTCTTCAACTAGTCCTGCCTCGTAGATCATCCATTCGGCAAAGCTAC
>DUPA01000033.1 GCA_012838515.1 Natronincola sp.
AGAGGTTAGCTTTCAATTGAATGAAGGATCAAATGTTACTATAGATTCTTTTTCTTTAGGTGGAGAAAAAGATAAAAACGGTACAATCAATCTTAATGAAATAACTTTAACTAAAGGTACTGAATTTACAATTGAATGCTACCTTGATAGTGGACAACAGAATATTAAGAACGCTATTGTTGAATTTAATATCACAGCAAATGACATCGAATCCATTACACGACAAAATTTCCGCTTTAAGATTCCCGAAGAAAAATTCGACTTGGAATTTGAACTACCGCAAGAATTTGATAATCTAAAGTTTCGTAATGCGGAGTTGAAGCTCGTGGTTGATTATATAAGTGAACAAGATAATGCACCTGAAATTAACTTAAGCAAAATTGATAGTTCTCCCTTGACCATACCAGAGGGTAGTGTCTTTTCTGGAAATGGAGAGTTCCACTTTGGTAATGTAACCGATCTACTTAATGGTGTTGAAAAAGAACTAAACGTGGGTGGCGAGATTATCATCGGTGAAAATAAATCTGCAACATTCAGTTTTGAAGACTCCCTTGAAATGAGTTTCGAACTGATTGTACCGCTTGAATTTGAGTTGACGGATGATATCATTTACGAAAGTGAAATTTTCCCCATAAACATTGATAAAGACACTATAGAAACCCTTAATAAGTTAACTAATCAGATTCATGGGGAGATTAAACTCAAAAATCGTCTTCCATTAGGTGCTGAAGCAATAATTTATATAAGTAACGATCAAGATCCCTTCGAAGATGAGGATGCTATCACAATTAAGGTTGAACTTGAAGCAGCGGACACTGATAGCGAAGGTAAGGCTACAAGTGCAAGGGAAGAGGCCATTCTCGTTGCAATTCCTGATGCAATAAGAACAGTTTTAAAAGAGGAAGCAAACGCTCAGCTCCGTTTGACAATCCCCGCACCTCAAAGTAGTAGAGTAACCTTTTCGCAATACGATTATATCAAGATCAGTGCCTGGATCGAGCTTATGGCCAAAGTAAATAAATAATGAGGAGAGATTATATCATGAGAAAAATAATGATTGTCACTTTATTACTATTGGCCTTAACCGTAAGTGCCCATGGACAAGTCATAAACAATCAATATAAATTGGATAATATTGGCGATGCGGCGATTAATCCGGCATACCTCCATTCTAATAAATGGTTTGGGCTGTCAATCGGCATACCATTAGATGTTAATTTCAATTCTTGGAATCCGTCTCTAATCAAGAAATACGGAAACAAAGATTGGAATGACAACGATAAAGATGTAATTATAAAAGCAACGAATAAGAACCACCTAAGGCTTACGGCCGATACACAGCCTTACATTGGTTTAAAATTCGGTCCCATTGGCCTAAGGGTGGATGCACAAGCACAAGCCTATGGACAGATCCCCAGCGAGGTCATACACCTAATGCTTAAAGGGAACCAACTCAATGAGAAATATGAGTTTAGCGGTGTAAATGGCGAAGCCGCCGGTTATTTAGGAGCGGGAGGTATTATTGCCATTCCAATGGAAAAATTCATTAAAGATCCTGACATGCCTCCAATAACCGTTGCAGCCTCCTATAGGTACATTATGGGCTTGGGGTATGCCGAATTTAAAGGTGATGGAGCATTAGAAACCATTTTAAACGACACTACAGCAGGTGCATCAACAAATGCCAGCGGCACTTTCGCTTATTCAACATCGGGATCCGGCTATGCACTTGATTTCGGTTTCAGTACTGAGATCAATGATAGACTTACAATTGACGGTAGCGTACTTAATATTGGATCCATCAAATGGACCGATGTACAGCAAGGAACAGCAAGTTTCAACGGCGACATTGACCTTCAGAACCCCGAAGATGCAAACTTAGAATCTGAAATGAGCGAGCCTGAACCCGGTGACGATATTACTTGGAAAATTCCCCGCACTTTCAGGCTGGGATCTTCGTATAAACTAACTGAAAAAACCATTCTTTTGGCTGATTTGAGTTGGACAAAATCGCAATCTTTAGGATTGACCGCCCGACAAGCAGTAGGTATTGAGGTAGCCCCACTCAAGTTTATGCCTATGCAATTAGCCTTAATTAAACAAACAAAAGAACCAATAAGGATAGATCTTGCTTGGGGACTAAGATTTAAACATTCGGAACTTAATCTTAGTGTGAAAAATGCCTCAGGGTTAGTCTTTACAAAAAGCCAGGGCATTGGCCTTCGAATAGACTCCCGTATACGATTCTAATTACTCTTCATACAAATACTAACATTATATAAGAGTTTAACTTATGAAAGGCTCCTACACCGCGTAGGGGCCTTTTGCAATGGGCGATGTTATACATTCTTTGAATCCAAGCACATTTCCCACCGATCATCATACTCTAGAACGATCATATTTAGAAGCGTGCAGAGGAGAATTGATGTGCAGAAAAAAGGGTTAATAGTATTATGTTTTATCATGGTGTTTAGTTTGGTCCAACTTCCGGCTTTCGCCGCCCCTAAAGAGAAAATCAAAATCGCGGGTCAATTTGGTTTAGTGTATGCCCCTTTAATGGTGGCAAAATCTCAAGGGATGTTTGAGAAGTACGGTTTTGAGCCGGTCTGGTTAGAGTATGGCTCCGGCGGTGCCGTCCGGGAGGCCTTGATTTCAGGAGAAGCGGATGTTGGCTTTATGGGTATCCCCCCATTTCTTATTGGTTGGGATAAGGGATGTCCATGGAAGGTGGCCGTTGGTTTTGTGGTTGTACCCATCGGTCTGGTTACTTATGACCCGGATATAAAAAGTCTGCGTGATTTTAAACCGGAAGATAAGATTGCCGTTCCATCCCCCGGCAGTATTCAACACATTCTGCTCGCAATGGCCGCCGAAGCAGAGCTAGGCTCGCCAAATGCACTAGATAACAATATTGTGGCTATGCCGCATCCAGATGCCTGTGCAGCCCTAATTTCTAAGAAGGGAATTAAAGCACACTTCACAACGCCCCCTTATCTCTTTGAAGAATTGTCTGAGCCGGGATTTCGTCTAATAATTGATGATATCGATATCTTCGGTCACCCCTTTAGCTTTAATGTTGGTCTCGCATCGGAAAAGTTTCATGATAATAGGCCGGTGGCTTATAGTGTCTTCGTCAACGTAATCAGCGAAGCCATGGCTTGGATCAATACTAATAAACAGCGAGCCGCGGAACTATTGGCACCTGAATTCAAACTATCAGTTGAAAAAACGCTTGAGTATTTAGAATGGGAAGGAATGAACTACACAACTGCCCCTTACGGATTAATGGGATTTGCTGAATTTATGAAAGAAGCCGGTTATATAAGTAAAGTTCCGGAAAGTCTTGAAGAAATCGCCTTTGAAAATGTGCTGTCTATTGTGGGTAGTAGATCCGGTGAACCATCAGATATTGAAAGACTGCAAAGCAAATAATCTAAAGATAAAGGTGCGGGGGGAACTTGCAATGAAATCTGAAAAGTTAAAAATAAACAAATCCCTTAATCAAGGCCTATTTATCGTTGGCATCCTGCTTAGCTGGGAACTACTAGCTAGAACCGGATGGTTTCCCCCCCTTCTCTTTCCACGATTAACTAGTGTGATAAAATCTTTGGCCACAGAAATAGGTAATGGAGAGCTATTAGCAAGACTAAATTTCTCTTTATACCTTATCGGAATCGGTTTAGGCTTAGCCATAATAACCGCCGTCATTGCAGCGACCTTAGCTTTGGTTTCACCCTTAATCTCCGATTGGGTGCAAGCAATCATGGCAATCTTGCACCCACTTCCGGGAATAGCCATCCTTCCACTCATAATCCTCTGGCTCGGCACGGGACCGAAATCGATTATAGCTGTTATCTGGTTTTCATCAATTTGGCCTTTAATTACAAACATGCATATTGGTTTACGTTCAGTGCCCACTACCCAGATCGAAGTGGGAAGAAATTTTGGATTCAAGGGAATTGCCCTTATCCGTAAAGTGTTGTTGCCTGGTGCCTTTCCCCATATTTTAACGGGCCTCAGAGTTGCTTGGGCAAGGGCATGGCAGGCATCGGTAGCCGCAGAAATGGTGTTTGGTGCATCTGGTGGAGAAGGTGGGTTAGGTTGGTTTATCTATAAAAAACGATTTTTCATGGAAATACCCAGCGTTTTCGGTGGAATGATTATTATAATAGTTGTCGGGCTAATTGTTGAAAGACTTTGCTTTGAATGCATCGAGATCAGGACCATAAGACGTTGGGGAATGACCTCAGAATAAGGGGTTGGCGATAAATGTGTAAACAAACTGGATTAGTAATTGAAGATTTAAGTAAAACATTTCTTGTGGGTGAACAAAAAATCGAAGCCTTAAAAGAAATAAATCTCACGGTAAATTCAGGCGAATTCATTAATATTATAGGTCCTTCCGGGTGTGGAAAATCCACATTTCTCCGTTGTATTGCCGATTTTGAAAAGCCCACAAGTGGTAGAATCACTCTTAATGGAAGGCAAATTAAGGAGCCGGGAATAGACCGTATGATGGTTTTCCAAAGTTTCGACCAACTATTTCCTTGGTATACGATTCAAAGAAACATTATTTTTGCCTTAGATGTAGCAGATAATTCTAAAAAGAAAAACAAGACAAGGCAGATTATTACCTAAACCTAGTGGGTCTGAGAGGATTTGAAAACCTGTATCCGCATCAGCTATCAGGGGGCATGAAACAAAGGGTAGCAATTGCCCGTGCATTATCGGTAAATCCGAAGATCCTGCTTATGGATGAACCTTTCGGTAGCTTAGATCCCATTACTCGTACATCGCTACAAAAAGAACTCATAAGAATTTGGGAGGAAACAAAAATAACAATCATCTTTGTTACCCACAACATTAACGAAGCGATTATTTTAGGCGACAAGATTTTAGTATTTCAAAGTAAACCGGGAAAAGTACGTCAAATATTCGATAACACCTTAGCCCGCCCCCGGTTATCTGATTCACCTGGATTTAATAAGGTCCGAGAAAAGATTCATGGTCTTCTTGGTTCAGGAGATAAAGATGAAAATACGGGAAATATAAAGAAAAACATCGGGTTTAAACCCGATGCTCTGTTTCTTCACCACGAAGGGTAGACATAATTTTCATTTCTTCCTTACTCAATATCCGACGATAATTTTCCTTGTGTTTATAAATGGCAACTGCCAAAAGACCCAAAGATAGCCAAACTGTAGGTTTTGGATACACGCCCACAATCATCATAAAAACAAATAAAATATAAATAGTTGTGGATCCGGCCACCACATAGTCGGTTATAACCGCAACACCTACGGAAATTAAGGCAACTAACAAACCAACTAGGAGATCCAAAGCGAGCACCGTACCAATTAGGGGTGCAACGCCTTTCCCCCCTCTAAAACCGAAGAATATCGGAAAGATATGACCTAAAACAGCTAAGATTCCCGCTACTGCAGGTAAAAACATATTATTAGGAAATAAAATACGCACGACCACCACGGCCACCACGGCCTTAATAATATCAAGAAATGCCGTTAAAAGTCCAAAAGATAAGCCTAAAACGACTGTTGTATTAGATGCCCCGGCGTTCTGGCTACCGTGCTCTCTAATATCTATCCGCTTAAAAATACGACCAATGAAAATTGAAGTCTAAAAGCAACCTAAAAGGTAGCCCACTAGACCACTAGTAATTATCTCTTTCATAATCCTCCCTCTTTCGTACATTAATTACAAGTTTAATGTTCACCTTTATTTAATCTATTCCTACAAATAATCAATCATGATCGGCATATTTCCACCAAAGAATAGTTCCAACCATCCCCAGTACACTAGTTAAAAAGACTATACCTATACTCAAACCACTACTAGCACCATTTTCCCCCATGACGCCTGCAATAAGAGCTGAAATGGACCAAGGGAAATATTGACCGTAACCGGTTAAAGAGATGATCTGGGCAAGCACTAAGGTAAAAATCACATATCCAAGTGGTAATAAATAGCCCCGGCCCACGCTGGCGAAAAATGCGACCGGTGTAGACAAAAAGATGGTTAGTACGGCGCAAATAATAAATATAAAAATCCCATGAACGACCACATCCGGTGACCACAAAGGTATGCCCACAATCTTGCCCGTAACAATCCCAGAAATCAACACAAATAATGACAAAATAAAAGACCACATTATTGCTACAAAAAATTTGGAAACCACGATGGTGCCCCTAGATTTGGGCAATGCTAGCAAGTCATTAATAGTCCTATCTACGTATTCTCTACCGAAGATCCAAGACATAATAAATCCAAATACAATCAGTCCACCAATGGAAATTGCTTGAGAAAGCAAGCCAAAAAAGGATGGCCAGTCAGCGCTTCCCATTACATTTGCCTTCGTGGAGATTAAGCCTAAATTTTGCGCCAAATCCGGATCTTTTAAAATAAACATAAAGAAGCCCCCCATGATGGGAACCACTCCCAGTGCAATTAAGGATAATAAAGGAATTTTCGATCTAAAAAATTTATTGATTTCGGTTGATACGACCGGCGCCATTTTTCTCAAGCTTATTCACCTCCTTGTTCATGGATAATTCGCATGAAGTACGCCTCAAGATCTTCCTCCTCTATCTTTAATAGGGTAGGTGGATGCCCAGAGTTAACAAGAATTGTGGCAATGTTTTGAGGATTATTAATGGCTTCTTCATCCACAATCCTTAGTGGCAATTCAGCACCCTTACCACTTTCGCTTTGTGAACTAACATTAAACCCTGCTTTAGAAAGGGTTTCTTTAATCCCACGGATACTTTCACCATTAACCAGCAATGTTTTATTTAAATGGCTTTCTAGTTCCTTTGACGCAATACTTTTAATTAATTTTCCATGATGAATAATGGCTATATTTGTAGCCAACCTCGAAATTTCCTCTAGCTTGTGACTGGAGATAATCATGGTGACACCTAAGTTTTTCGCTAAATCCAATAGTAACAAACGAATCTCAATAATACCTGCGGGATCTAAACCATTTGTAGGTTCATCAAGAAGAAGGATTTTAGGCTTATGAATAAGTGCTTTGGCTATACCCAGCCTTTGGGCGTTTCCTAAAGATAGGTTTTTACTTTTGACTGACGCGTAATCACCCAGCTTGAGCTTTTCAATAATCCAATCAACACTGCCTTTATCCTCCATGTCTCTTAACTTGCGGACAAGCTCGAGGTTTTCTCTCACAGTTAAATCCGGGTAAGAATGGGCGGTTTCCACCAAATAACCCACATCGTTCCAAATACCAATATTGCCCGGGGTTACCTTTTGACCTTGTAGATAACACGAACCTGCAGTGGGACTTATCATGCCAAGAAGCATTCGGAGCGTCGTAGTCTTCCCTGCTCCGTTTAATCCTAGAAACCCTAGAATCTCCCCTTGTCTTACTGATAAATTCAAATGGTCAACGGCACGTAGACTACCATAATCTTTTGTAAGGTCGACTGTTCTTATTATTTCATGCAATTTATTTATCCCCCTCTACCCTCTAATAAGAGACCACTTAACAGCAATAAATCCCTATTGACGCCGAATGTTTTCGGCCACTTTTAGATAATTAATGGCAGCTGTTTTCTGAAGAGGGTCGCGCCGCCGTTGGCAGGATGCCTCACC
>DUPA01000034.1 GCA_012838515.1 Natronincola sp.
GAAAAACTACGCTTTGCAACAAGGCGTAGCAAAATCTAATATTTTAGTTGAAGAGCAATCATCAACTACGAGAGAAAATTTATTGTTTTCTCAAGCAGTTATTGAAGATTTTGCTGAAAAAGGAAACATTTTAGTAGTTACAACAAGGTATCATGTTTTAAGGGCTGTGTTGTTAGCTAAAAATCTCGGAATCAAATGTGACGGAGGGGGCTCTAAAACAAAACTATATTTTTCAGTCAGCGACTTAATCAGAGAATGGATTGCTTATCTCGTTATATGGAGAAAGAAATATGTGTTAAGTTTTGCTAATCAGCTTTTTTATAATAGGACTTCAGTATGTATTTTCTTATGGGTTTTAAAGGTAAAAGGTTATTTACATATGAAATTATATGAAGTATAATGAAGTTAGCTGAAGCGTGAGGTGAAATACATGGGGTTTCCTAAATTTTATACAGTGAACGACGTGGCGAAGATAACCGGACTTAGCACTAGAACCATCCGTACTTATTTAAAGGATGGTAAATTAAAGGGGCAGAGGGTTGGAGCGCAGTGGAGATTTACTGAGGATAATATTAAAGATCTTTTTGAAAGCCAAGGTGTTAAAGATGCTATGGAAGGGGCTAGAAATCAATTAGTTATTGATTTTCTTAACGACAATGAAAAGAAAGAGCCGCAAGTATGTACTATCTTTGATATTCCATGTACTTCTCAGGAAAATCTCGAAGCACTCTGCAGACCAGTATTAGAGAAGGTAAACTTTCTTCGTGAAAAAGGAAACCTAAAATTTTCTTTTCGACATAGTAATGCTGTGGCGAGATTCTTCTTCATGGGTGAACCGCATTTAGTAGAAAACATTTCTACTTTTTTAGGTAAACGGCTTTAAAAATGAACTTTGTAAAGGGAGCTGATCTCGTGGATAAATACTCAGAGATTAAGCATTTAAGGAAAGAAATTACTCGGCTAAAAAATCGCTTGAGTGAACTAGATGAAGAAGTGGAGCCAACTTCCGTTGTATGCGGTCATGATGTCGTATTAGAGCATCTACGCAAACTCAGCAAACAACATGGACTTAGTGGTTTGTCGCAACTTGCCTGTTGTGATAAAAATCATGGATGGTATACTACCAATGTTGAACCAAGTAAGATTGGTATTCTTTTAGGAGACAGCAGACCGGTAACGAATTTTCTCAAATTGTTTTGCCATGACGGTGTTTGGGAAACCCTTGAATCTGCATATCAAGGTGAAGATTTGCAGCAAAGCGATGAGATTGTTAAGCTGTTGGAAGAAAATCAGTTGCTATCCTCTGGTAAACTAACCTCTAACGGTTTTACCTGTTATGTCGTTTTAGGACATTTAACATATAATATGGTTAAAAAAGTTGATATTTTAAAGCAAATAGAAATTTCTAAAATTGTTTATGATGCTACAGGAATTAATTATGGGGAGCCCTTACCTTATTCAACGGAGGAATTTCTCAATCTTGTCACAACACATCCTGATTATGAAACCTTGATTCAGCGCCAAGTGTCAACAGAGGATCTTATAGAGTATATTAGACAACTTAATGTGCACGTTAATTAATAATTGTTCGGATAAGTTTTGGCAGGTAAAAAGCCCCGGAAATCAATACCGCGGCTTTTGCACATGTTATGGAAAAATATTTTCAACCTCGATCAAAGAACCCCCTAAACTCGGTGATTTAAAGGATTCAGTTTGCTTGTAGGTGTTAAAGGTATCCATCTTTTTGTTGGTGAAAGTATAAACTAACAAAAGCTTATTATCAGGGTCAACAATCCAATATTCGCTGACGCCTGAGAGCATATAAGTTTGCAATTTGTCTACCATATCTCTTGATCTGGTGCTAGTTGAAAGGATTTCCACAACTAAAGTGGGGGTACCTTGATACCAGGCGCCTTCTTGAATATTCTCGTCTAAGTCGCAAACGACCAGAAGATCAGGTTGCATTACATCGGGAACTTTAAAATTCTCTTTGTAAAAGTGCACATCAAAGGGGGCATAGAACACTTCACAAGGGCTATCCTTAAGATTCGACCTCAGTAGGATGTATAGTTCACCGGAAATACGTTGGTGAAACATATTAGGAGAACTGCGAACAATTATTTCACCATTAATAAATTCTAACCGAAGTTCGGTTTTTGAGTAAATCTCCATAAACTCCTCGTAGGAAACCCTCGTACCGTCAAGTGAATAATCGGCTACTTTTTCTTTCAAAAGAGAATAACGTTCATAATCCCTAACATAGGGGCTGATCCTTACAATTTTGTGGCCGTTTTTGGTTACGACAACTTCATTGTTGTCATTGACAAAGTCTAAATACTCCCCAAGGCTTTGTTTAAGTTCGGTAGCAGTAATTGTACGTTTCATCGCGCATCCCTCCTAAGTTTTATTATACCAAATCGTACGATATTTGCAAATCAGGGGTACGCTTTACGATAACATCGTACGAATATTTAGCAAAGGTCCAGTCCTTATTGTGCCGAGGGTAGCTAGGTGCAATTTAACCATAATTCCGTTGAGTTGCTTAACCGATCGTGTTATACTAATTTTAAATTCTGTGCACTATCTACAATCTCAATAAGCAAAGTATTTATGGCCAATGCCCCAAAAAGGATGTTGGCTTTTGATGTTTTAAAAACTTCTTTCTTGATAGCAATATATATCATAGCAATTGTAGTTAAAAGGCATGTACTAGGAGAAAAGAGGATTAGAATGAAAAAATATAATATGCTCAAAGATCATCCCGGAAAATCACTACTGGCATTCGCGCTTCCGATGATTATCGGCAATTTATTTCAGCAGTTTTATAATATGGCTGACTCAGTTATAGTAGGTAAGTTTGTTAGTGAGGATGCTTTAGCGGCTGTGGGGGCATCATATTCCTTAACTACGATATTTATTATGGTGGCAATCGGCGGTGGGATAGGTTCATCTGTTATTATTTCCCAATATTTCGGCGCAAAAAAATATAAAGAGATGAAAACTGCCATATACACGGCCTTAATTAGCTTTTTTGTAATGAGCATCTTTTTATTCATCTTTGGCTTGCTTATGAAAGATTGGCTTTTGCTTTCCCTAAACACACCGTTGAATATTTTCGACGATGCGGCCTTGTATTTGCAAATTTACTTCGTTGGTTTACCGTTTTTGTTTATGTACAACATTTTAGCTTCAGTATTTAATGCACTGGGAAAATCAGAGATCCCCCTTTATTTATTGATCTTTTCGTCTATGCTCAATATAGTGTTGGATTTATTCATGGTGATAAGTCTTAAAATGGGTGTAGCAGGAGTTGCTATTGCTACCGTAATTGCACAAGGTGTTTCGGCAATTATTTCATTTGTTATTTTAATAAAAACAATAAATGCTTATGATTCGGGAACAAATGATATTAGGAAGTTTGATCAAGCAATGCTGTTTTTCCTCAGTCTATTTGACCAAATATTTCTCTAAATAAATGGCCACATAAAGGGAGTAAGGCTATTCTGATAGAATACTCTTTTCAACCTTAGTTGAACGGAGGAAAAGGTAGAAGCCTTCCCCAGTGGTCAAAGAGCGCTAACTCTACACTGAGACAAGGCTTCTATCCCAAAGACACCATGATCATAGCATTTTTGGGAGAGTCCATCAAGGATTATCGTGAGAGTTTTTTGCTCTTGTTAGAACGCTTGGAGCTGCATTGTCCTTACTGTTCATCGCCAACCCATTGGCACTGCTGGTACAAGCGTTTTGTTAAGGGGAGGAACTCCCCATACCGATTCTTAGAGTTAAATGTTGTGGCTGCGTAAAGACCCATGCTGTCCTACCCGACTTCCTGTCGCCTTACAAGCATTACCCGCAGACAGTGCATGAGAAAGTCATTGAGCAGGTTACCCAAGACGGAATCGGTGTGGAACACGTAAAGATGCCAAGCGAAGTAGAAGCTAGTGTAACTTGGCCTTCCATTGACACAATGCGCCTGTGGGTTCGCAGGTATCGTAAGTGTGAAAGGCAATACATTGGAGCTGTAGCCGGTTTTCTAGAACGTCACGGACTTTCTATTGGTGTTTGGAAGCAAGCCTTCGACTGTTTCCGGATTCTGATAAGTTTAGCCGAGCGTCTAGTGCAGCAATCAATCCGTGGCAGCTGCATGCTTGGAAAAATGAATATTCTTTTGACCATTTCCCAGCCTCGGCTGTGGATTTAAATCCCACTTACTTTTGCCTCGTGGTCAATCCCAACTCCTAGTAAGCTCAAATTACTAGATGAAGGGAGTGTCGTACAGATGAAAAACGACCAAATTGACCCAAGGGATGTTGCTTTACTTCGCTTTGAGATGATTGCACCACTTTTGGAGCC
>DUPA01000035.1 GCA_012838515.1 Natronincola sp.
AGCTTCAGTATTTAATGCACTGGGAAAATCAGAGATCCCCCTTTATTTATTGATCTTTTCGTCTATGCTCAATATAGTGTTGGATTTGTTCATGGTGATAAGTCTTAAAATGGGTGTAGCGGGGGTTGCTATTGCTACCGTAATTGCACAGGGTGTTTCCGCAATTATTTCGTTTGTTATTTTGATTAGAACAATAAATTCTTATGATACCGGCACAAAGGAAATTACGAAGTTTGATCGGGCAATGCTAAAAACAATGGTTGTTGTGGCGGTACCATCCATATTGCAGCAATCTATTGTTTCCATTGGTATGGTTTTGGTTCAATCTGTGGTGAACACTTTCGGATCTTCTGCCTTGGCGGGCTATTCAGCAGGGATGCGTATCGAATCGATTTGTATCGTTCCTATGATTGCCACAGGTAATGCCATGTCTACATTTGTCGCGCAAAATTTAGGTGCAGGACAACAAAAAAGAGTACGAGAAGGTTACATTGCTAGTTATAAGATTATAATTAGCTTTGCAGTGGCATTGGCATTAATCATAGCCTTATTTTACAAGCCAATTATAGGCATGTTTTTAGATGTGGAAAGTGGTAGCGAGGCTTACAAGATCGGCATTGACTATTTAAGATTTATTGGTTATTTCTTTATCTTTATTGGACTTAAGCAATCCACCGATGGGGTATTGCGCGGAGCAGGTGATATGGCGGTATTTACTATTGCAAATCTAATAAACCTAGGCATAAGGGTGTTTGTCGCCTACAAATTTGCTTCTGTTTGGGGTATACATGCAGTATGGTATGCTATTCCTATGGGTTGGGCGGCAAATTACGTTGTTTCATTTTTATATTATAAAACAAATAAATGGCTAGAAAAAGGATTAATAGATATGGAGAAGCAAAGTTGTAGTGCCAAGGCATAGGTTTCTATGCCAAAGCAATAATACTCACGATAATGAAAGAAAGGTGATAATGTTATGGATAATAATCAAGTGCTTGACGCGATTTATGAACGACGATCAATTAGAAAGTATAAAGATAAGGATTTGAGCAAGGAACAAATTGAAGCTTTAGTGAGGGCTGCTCTTTTAAGTCCAAGTTCCCGTAATAAACAGCCTTGGAAGTTAAGTGTTTTAACTAATAAAGATTTGATTTCAGAATATGAAAAAGGAATTATTCAGCACTTTATTGAGCTTGGTGAAGAATGGATCATAAAACATAATGAGGCTCGAGGCAATAAGATTTTTTATGATGCTCCTATTGTTTTTGTAATTTCCATGAAAGAGGGAAGTGGTATTGATGTGGGCATCATGGCGCAAAGCATTGCCATTGCAGCAAAAGGAATGGGTTTAGATAGCGTAATTTTAGGCTTTCCTCGAGTAATGTTTGCAGAACAATATGGTGATAAATGGGCAAATATTTTGGAGTTTCCTGAAGGATACGTTTACGGAATATCTGTTGCAGTTGGTTATGGTGCAGAAGAAGGAAGGCAGCGAGATCCCGATTATTCGAAAGTAAGTTATTTGAAATAAACCTGTTGATTTAGTTGTGTTATATTAAGCAAGAATCAATATGGCATTTAGCACCATTGCCGTGGAAAATTGATTTATTCAATATTGGGCGATTGAAAGAGATATCGTTATTAAGCTTGTAGATCAATTGTTCAATATATGAATCGGTTATGATGATGAAAATTAAATAAGTGGTGCGCTAAATGTGAGAGCATATTGTTCTACCATCTTAGCGCATTTTTAGTTCTAAGCTGTAAAATGCAGAAAAAACAGGCACAAAAGGGGTGTTTTAATGGAAGGGATTAAGACTGTAGTTGATCCTCGTGTTGAGCTTTTATCAATCATTCAGCTTTTTAGCGATTACGGCAAAAAACATCGTCCTTTAACAGAGTTCAACTCTTCTTATGTTCAGCGAATAAAAGATTATTTTTCTCCTTTTCAAGAGCATAAAGCCATAAGTATTTATAGTCAATTAATTTCCACGGGGTTTAACTTCTCCCATCCTATGGACTTTATTTTAGATGTGGAATTTGATCTAGAAAGCAATTCTTTATCTCTTATCAAATCGGTTGGGGAGTCTACCGTGAAAAGCGCAGGAGGATTACATCAACTAGAACTTTTGACCCATTTTTTAACTGATTTCGCCAATCAAACGATCTTTTCGCATTTTTTTATAACTAATGAATCCTTTTACAAAGCAATAGTTGAGGAGGTAAAGGAAGATCTGTTAGGAATGAACATTACTAAAGCTTTTGAGGAATATTATGGAGTGCAATATCAAAGATTCTATTTAGTTTTAAATCCTCTATGCGATCCTGGAGGATATGGCATTTGGAAGCAGTGTATTAATGGAAAGCTTGCGGCGTATTCTATCACTGGACCAGTAAGAGAGGAAGATGGTTTACTTTATTTTGTTAATGAACCAGAAGGTCTGTGTATCTTTAATTGGCATGAATTTGGGCACTCAATGGTCAATCCATTAACTACTAGGTACCTTCAGGAAATCAATGTATTCGAAAAATTATTTGCACCTAGTGAAAAACAGATGAAATCACAAGCGTACGGTTCGTGGGAAATTTGTCTCAATGAACATATTGTTCGCGCTGTTGTTATTCGCTTAATAACAAGGGAGCTAGGTGAAAAGCGGGCTCAAGAATTGTTGGAATATGAAAAAAGTATAGGTTTCTATCTACTAGAACCCTTAATTGAATGGCTAAAAACTTATGAGAAAAACCGGTCAATCTACATGAACTTTGCAGAATATTATCCTAGTATATTATCTCTGCTCGTAAAATTATAATTCTAACTATCATATCTAGTACCACCATTAAGAGAAATCTTGTCCCGTTTATTTACGGATGCCTTTTCAGCAAAATTTGTAGATACAGCCACAAGTAGTCTTTATCGCTTAGTAGTAGGATACGGCATTTCGATTTGTTTAGCCTTAGTCCTAGGATTGTTAGCCGCGCCCATTAGTTTGGCCCGTTCATACTTAAGGGCTCTTGCAGGAATTGTTCAATCGGTGCCGCCAATTGCCTGGACACCATTTTTAGTTCTTATACTAGGTTTTGGTGAACGTTCTGTCTTAACAGTAGTAGTGATAGCAGGTTTATCCCCAATTGTGTTAAGTATTCTTAATGCTACAGAAGGAGTTAGCCTCAATCGTCTTCGGCTAGCACAGCTCTTTGGTGCTAATCGCTTACAACTTACCTTAAAAGTTTACGTACCTGAGATTATTCCTGATTTGCTTACCGGGATACAAATCGGCTTAGGGAACGCTTGGCGCTCATTAATTGCCGCCGAAATGGTAGGTGGCGTGAACCGTGGATTAGGTTGGTCGCTTACTTTTTCTAGTGAGATTGCTGATATGGCAGGTGTTATTATGGGTATTGTGGTTATTGGCGCGTTAGCTACCTTGATAGATCGCTTGATTTTGCAGTCCTTGAGTAAACGTCTATTAAAATGGAGAGAAGATCATGGGAGTAATTAAAATAAGTAACTTGTATAAAAAGAATAAGGAACTAAATGTTTTAGAGAATATATCCATTACAGTGCAAGAAGGAGAGTTTATTGCTATTGTAGGTCCCAGTGGTTGTGGCAAGAGTACTCTTTTAAAATTAATCGCTGGCTTTGAAAAGCCGACTACTGGCGATCTGGAAGTGTTTGGTCATTCAGTTGTTGGTCCCAATAAACAATGTATGCTTGTTTTCCAAGAACACACTTTGTATCCATGGAGAAGTGTTGCTGAAAATATTGCCCTTGGGCCTGAGATTCAAAGATGGGCTAAAAGCAAACGTGCGAAAAAGGTGCAAGATATGCTTGTAGCAGTTGGATTAGAAGACTTCGCCGATTACTATCCCCATCAGATATCCGGTGGGATGTGCCAGCGTGCTTCATTAGCTAGGGCTTTTATTATGGAACCTAATATATTGCTGTTAGATGAACCTTTTGGAGCTTTAGATGCATTGACCAGGCTGGAGCTACAAGAACAATTATTGCGTTTGTGGGAAGGTACTAAGCGTTCTGTTGTTTTAATCACTCATGATGTGGAAGAGGCTGTATTTTTAGCAGATCGCATTTTAGTCATGGGTTCATTACCAGGTCGCGTAATAAAGGAATACCATGTGGATCTTGCACGGGTGCGTAATCGCTCCGGAGCGAGATTTACTGAATTGAAAGAAGAGATATTAAATTCATTGATAGGATGATAGTTAATGAGAGTTGCAAAGAATGTTCTTGATCTCATTGGTAGAACTCCAATAGTAAAATTGCATAAGGTTGTGCCTAAATCAGTGGAAGTTTATTTAAAACTGGAGTCTTTTAATCCAGGTGGAAGTGTCAAAGATCGTCCAGCGCTCTTTATGATCAACGAGACAGAACGGCAAGGTATTCTTAAGACAGGGAGTGTTGTTGTAGAACCCACTAGTGGGAATACAGGAATTGGACTGGCACTGGTTTGTGCAATAAAAGGTTATCGCTGTATTATCGTATTGCCTGAAACTGCTAGTAGCGAACGGTTGAGTCTATTAAAGGCATATGGAGCAGAAGTGATACAAACAGAAGGGGATTTGGGAATGGTTGGTGCCGTAGAATATGGCAAACAGCTAGCCAAGGAACTTAACGCATTCATGCCTTCACAATTCGATAATGACTACAACTCCGAATCTCATCGACAAACTACCAGCCTAGAAATTATTAAGCAAATGGAGGGTAGAATTGACGGATTTATATCCTCAGCTGGTAGTGGCGGAACCATAACAGGTAACGGCGAGGTATTGAAGGAGAAATTTGCTGAAATAAAAATAGCTGTAGTAGAACCGGCTGGTTCTCCACTATTGTCTGGAGGTCAGCCAGGTAAGCATCGAATTCCTGGTATGGGTCCCGGTTTTATTCCCTCCATTTTAAATCAAGAAACGTATGATTATATCTATTCAATTGAAGATGAAAGCGCTATAGAGATGACCAGACGTCTGGCACGTGAAGAGGGCATACTTTGTGGTCCATCAACGGGAGCCGTAGTTTGTGGTGTAAATGAATTTGCACAAAATTTCGATGATGGAGCACGGATTGTAGCTGTTTCTGCCGATGGGGGCGAGAGATACTTAACAACAGGTATTTTTAAATAAAAGCACACTACTAAGTAATGTGGAAGTTTACAAAGGGAAGCTGCTTGTTTAGGGGTTCATTTGGCATAAGAACAGATGTGGATATTATGAACACCACTTCAAAACGCGTTATAATATTAATAGATACGAATAAAAGAGGGCAACGAAGTGGAGAAAGATTGCAGAAAAATGCTAATAGGGAGGCAAGCATAAGTCCCTTAAATTGGGAAAGGATAGAGAAAACAAGAAAAAAGGTCGTAGGTGATTATGGGTAGTAAAAATAGAGATTACCTAAGGATAGTGATGGGGGTTGTGATTGCCGTGATTCTAGGAGGGATGCTAATTCCGTTTGTACGGATGTTGCCCACTCCGGCAATGATGGGGATCATGCAAGCACCTATTTACACCATTTGTGCATATCTTACTCTTGAATCTGTTCGTATTAAACATGCAATAATTCTTTTCGGTAGTTTGTTAGGTCTGATTTTATCTATATTCATGCCATATATATTTTTTGTTACAGTAATTCCGGCAATTCTCGGTCATTTATTTTTCAAGAAATCATCAGGTAAGGCAGTGGTATTTGCTTCTATGCAATTTAATTTGATGTTACCTATAATTATGCCCCTCGACACTCCAAATTTTTGGCTCTTTTCGCTCTTTGGTTTTATTGCTAGCTTGACTTTGTCTATTTTAGCGCTCGTCTTTGCAAAACAAATAAAACCAAGGATTTTAAAAGGGCAACTAGCTAATGAAGAAAAAAACTAAAGTAAGAAATACCCATAGTGTTTTCTTAGTTTTCCGGCTTCTGAAATAA
>DUPA01000036.1 GCA_012838515.1 Natronincola sp.
AAAGGTTGAATTTTATGATCAAGGCACAGAACCATTAAAGACTTTGACACTAAGTGATTTTCACATTGTGTCAGATGAGCTAATTCCTCATAATATTATTATGGCTGATCATTCAAAGGGAACAAAGACGTATTTGCAAATTGATTCAGTCAGTCAAGATGATGTAAGTGATGACGTATTTACAGTTCGTTATCTGCGTCGTTAGAAGGTTTAGACTAAAGGAAGGTGGTTTAAGATGACTAAGAAACACATTTTGAGGCTAATTACGATTATTATGGCTCTTGTTCTGACCGCACCGGTATTTGCCGCGATTCCCCAAGGTGAGGTTAATCTAGGTTTAGGATTTGAGTGGAATAGTCAAGAAGAAAAGGTAGAGATGAATTCTGCATTAACTGGTTTTCGTTTGGTTTTAGAAGAGTATATTGAGCCAAACGGGAAAGCACATTTGTCTGCTAAGGGATGGCGTGATTGGAAGAGCAAGACAGGTAAGATTGGTCTTGATCAAGTATGGTATAGTGGATATTCCGGTGATTTTGACTATACTTTCGGTAAACAAGTAATTAGCTGGGGGACCGCCGATGGATTTAACCCCACTAATTATTTTAGCCGCTTAGATACGAATGCTCTTTTTAGTGGTGACATGAGCGGAGAACCGATTTGGTCAGGAGAAGTTGTTTATTACGGTGATAACTGGTCGTTAACAGGGGTGGTTGTACCGGTATTTACCCCTCAAAAGATTGATGCAGAAATGGAAAATATGATGATCGGAGCCAATGATCAAGCCGCAGAGCTAATTGAGGCTATAAAAGCAACTAATAAACCAAAAGGATTCGGCAAAAACTCTGAATGGGCGGTACGAGCAGAAACTCAAGTGGGCAACTTCGATGTGCAAGGAAGTTTGTATACGGGCTATGAGGCACTTCCAGGAATGGAGCTAAAAATAGAGATGATGCCACCCATGCCAATAGGTTTTGGTATGGAAGGTAAATATCGCAAACAGTTTTTTGTTGGTTTAGCCACGTCAGGAACAGTTGGTGATTTTGGCGTCTGGACAGAGCTTGCCTATGGTGGTCCCCAGAAGTTCGCCGAATCAGATGATCCGTTGAATATTAGAATTCCGCTCTCAATTAACGAAAAATACCTTCAAGCAGTAGTGGGTGGAGACTATACTTTACCCATTGGTAAGGGTTTACTGGTGCAAGGTCAATACATCTATCAAGGGCAGGGATCTTTATTTGCACCGTATGTTGAAGTGGATATTATGAAAGATCTACCTTTGATCATGAGTGGCGAATTTACGTCTGAGGTAAAACCAGCCCACTACCTATATGGTCGTTTAGGGTACGATTTTACGTCTGATATTTCCGTGGATATGGTCATGCTCCATGGAGTTAATGACAAGGGCGGTTTAGTGCGACCATCCTACAATCATAAATTATTTGATGCGGTAAATCTCGAAGTTAGTGCCATAAAAACCTACGGTAAAGGAGAACTCAAAAGCATTCCGGCGCAGGGTAGAATTGCTGTTAAGTATAGTTTCTAAGTTTAGGCTTTGTGCGGTTTCGATCTAGATGGTCGGAGCCGCTTTTAAACGCTCCTTACCGAACTTGACACATGGATACTTTGTCTTTAGAATTGGTTTGGTGGGAGGTGACATAATGTCCACAATGGAAAAGCTGCTTTCCGGCAATCTTAAGAAAGTATTCTTTCATTATCTAGTAACAAGTGTAGCGGGTATGATGGTTTTTGCCTTCTATGTTTTGGTGGATACCTTGTTTGTGGGTAGATTTCTCGGTAGTGAGGGTTTGGCTGCTTTAAATGTTTCTTTG
>DUPA01000037.1 GCA_012838515.1 Natronincola sp.
CGAAAAGAATAGAGCAACAAGGCGTTTGTTAGTCATTTTTCTACCCCTTCATCCTTTATGCTAAAACATACTAATTAGAGGTGAAGTTTATGCCTAATCCAAAAGTGGGCATTGCTCTCGGTCAAGGAGCGGCTAGGGGCATTGCTAATCTAGGTGTTTTACAGATATTAAAAGAAGAGAATATACCTATCGATTTTGTGAGCGGTACAAGTGCAGGGGCGGTGGTTGGCAGTTTGTATGCCGCAGGTGTCGACCTGCGTTTTCTCGAGCGCATGCTAGAACAATTAGATTGGCTTGACCTAACAAGCCTAACCATTACTCGAAGGGGGCTGATTTCACCTGATAAGATTCACAGTATGTTAACTATGTTGACCAAGGATCAAAACTTCGAGGATTTATCAATACCGGTAGCGGTTATCGCGACTGATTTAATTACAGGTGAAGAGATAATAATTGATAAAGGTTCCATTGCCGATGGCGTGCGGGCCAGTATGTCCATACCGGGGGTATTCGTTCCGGTTAAGTCTGCTAATCGACTTTTGGTAGATGGTGCGTTGGTCAATCCCGTTCCCGCAGACGTTTGCAGAAAAATGGGGGCAGATTTTGTTATCGCGGTTGATGTGGGCTTGGGACCATTGCGTTCGAGAATTCGCAATCTACCCGAGGTTATTATCCAGACAATTGATATACTTACTAGACAGGTGGCCAGTAACCGACGCTCAGTTGCGGATATTACGTTAAAGCCTGATCTAGGAGAAATCACACTGACCGAACTTAATCGTTCGAGTGAGATTATTGAGAAAGGGCGTGAGATTGCCTTAGCGAATCTCGATAAGATTAAAAAAGCATTAGATGAGCACACCAGTAGTTGACATGCAGGGGTAATCTTTGTATAATTTATGAGGTGATTAGGATGCGTCTTAATATTGGAGCATTAGTGGGTAACAAAGGGGATTTTCTAGAAGTAGAAAAAGAGATATCCGCCGATTTTATTAAATCGTTACCCGATGTTAATCATGTTGATGGTCCTTTAGTAATGAACCTTTTAGTGACCAATACCGGTGAGGGGTATTTGGTTAATGGACATCTCAATTGCGAAGTGGTTCTTAGGTGCAGTCGCTGCCTAAAACCCATGGAAACAAAATTGAAGATACCGATTGAAGAAGAGTTTTTAAATCGTCGCCCTGAAGGGTACAACGAAGAATCTTTCTTAGATGAAATACCGGTTGCTGAAGGAAATGAATTGAATCTTAAAAGTCTTATAGAGGAATCCGTTTTAATGAACATTCCCATGAAGCCGGTGTGTGAATCAGATTGCCTAGGGCTTTGCTCCATTTGCGGCACAAATTTAAGTGATGGGCAATGTGATTGTGATACTACCGATGTTGATATTCGCCTGGCACCATTAAAGAAACTGTTGGAGACAGCAACAAAGTCACCGGAGAGGAGGAAAGATCATGGCAGTACCAAAGAGAAAACACTCAAAAGCAAGAACTAACTCTCGGAGGGCTAATTGGAAACGTTTAGATAATGTTGATGTATCAATTTGCCCAAATTGCCGCGAACCAAAGTTGCCCCATCGAGTATGCCTCAACTGTGGCACATATAAAGGACGTCAAGTTATAAAGGTAAAAGGAGCAAAATAAATTTTTGGAGGTGTCCCGTAGGGGCATCTTTTTTTATTTGAACTAAAAGCAAAAAAACCCTTTACTTTCTTGTTTGGATCTACTATAATCAAATCAACTTATAACCAGGTAATAACACTTGACGTTAAGGAGGGGATTCTCTTGGGAACCAGTCGTCAAGAACGAAGAGTCGCGTTGCAGACGCTTTTGCGTAAAGATCCATTTATGACGGATTGGCAATTAGCAGATGAACTTGATGTTAGTGTTGCGACTATTCGTTTAGATCGCATGGCAATGAATATACCCGAACTCAGGGAAAGGGCAAGAACAATTGCGGCAAGCACTTATTCAGAGGTCAAGGCCATGCAAGGGGAAGAAGTTATCGGTGAATTGGTCGAAGTCAATTTGGGGAAAGATGGTACTTCTGTTCTAAATGTTGAAGATCAAATGGTTTTTGAACGCAATCGTATTTTGCGAGGCCATTTTCTTTTTGCCCAAGGTAATTCATTGGCAGTTGCTTTAGTTAACTCCGAATTTGCCCTGACTAAAAAAGCCGAAGTTCATTTCAATTTGCCTGTAATACAAGGCGATAGGGTTGTGGCCAATGCAAAGGTTACCTCTAAACAGGGCAATAATTTTTACGTGAGCGTGGAAAGCTTTGTACACGATAAGAAGGTTTTTCGCGGGGAATACGTTATAGTAGATGTGTCACAAAAGGGAGGAAAAACCCATGATTAAGGTTGCCGTTGATGCTTTCGGCGGGGACTATGCACCTGAACAAATAGTTGAAGGTGCACTAAGGGCCGCGGACGAAGATAAAATCTCCATCATTTTAACCGGTGATGAAAAACGATTAAAGACCTTGATTGATGGAAAGGCAGGTAGCCAGTTAATCGAGATCGTTCATGCCTCAGATGTTATTCAGATGGATGAAGCCCCGGTTGATGCTGTGCGCCAAAAAAAGGATTCTAGTTTAGTTCGAGTAGCCCAGTTAGTTCAATCCGGTGATGCCAATGCTTTGGTGAGTGCAGGTAGCACAGGTGCCACAATGGCCGCTGCTCTTTTTATAATCAAGAGAATAAAAGGCGTGGAAAGACCTGCAATTACAAGTCTTTTACCAAGTGGCAAAGGCGTTTCTTTAATTGTGGATGCGGGTGCGAATGTTGATTGCAGGCCCAGCCAGCTAGTGCAGTTTGCTTATATGGGATCGATTTATGCCGAGCAAGTTTTGAAAATTCATAAGCCTCGAATCGGTCTTCTAAATATAGGACGTGAGCCGGGCAAAGGAAACCATTTAGTGCAAGAGGTCTATCCTATGCTCCAAGAATCTTCTCTTAATTTTGTTGGCAATGTTGAGGGCAGAGATGTGACAAGAGGCGGGATTGATGTCGTGGTCTGCGATGGCTTTGCAGGAAACATTGTTCTTAAATTTGCCGAAGGTTTGGGAGAGGCGCTATTTGGTCTAATGAAAGAAGAGTTTACCTCCACTGTTACTTCTAAATTGGGTGCCCTTCTTTTAAAACCTGGATTTAGACGTGTAAAGAAGAGGATTGATTATACTGAGTATGGCGGAGCCCCATTGCTTGGAGTCAATGGTTTAGTAATTATTGCCCATGGCGGTTCTAATGCCAAAGCAATTTACAACGCCATTCGTGTGGCAAAAGAAGGGGTAGAGCATAATATTGTTGACGGTATCAAGGGTGTTTTGTAAGGCGAGTTTCATAAAGGCAAAATAAGAAATGTGGTGACTTATGTTGAATAAGCGAATAGGAATTTTAGGTACAGGTTCTTCTGTTCCTGACAAAGTTTTAACCAACGCGGATTTAGAGAAAATAGTTGATACGTCCGATGAATGGATAACCACACGCACGGGAATTAAAGAACGCAGAATTGCTACCGAAAATGAATCTGCATCAACTTTTGCCCATGAAGCGAGTATTAAAGCACTCCGAAATTCCGGTATAAACGCGGAGGAGATTGATTTAATCATATGTGCAACCGTCACTCCTGACATGGCATTTCCTGCAACAGCGTGTATTTTACAAGATATGCTGGGTTTAAAACACATACCGGCTTTTGATCTTTCGGCCGGCTGTAGTGGCTTTGGTTACGCCATAAGTGTGGCTGAGGGTCTTTTGCAGAGTGGTCAATACAAGAAAGCATTAGTAGTAGGTGTAGATTTACTAAGCAAAATTACTGATTATACCGATCGAAGTACTTGCGTATTATTTGGTGATGGAGCGGGAGCGGTCATTCTCGGGGAAGTGGAAGATGGTTACGGAATTTTGGCCTCAGAATTAGGTGCAGAAGGCTCCGGTGCTGAATTTTTGCAAATTCCCGCAGGTGGATCAGTGAAGCCTGCTACAAAAGATACGGTGAAAAATAAAGAACATTTTATCAAGATGGCAGGTAGTGACGTGTTTAAATTTGCCGTGAGAATCATGGCCGATTGCACACAAAGATTAATGGATAAGGTTGGTTTGAGTCCAGATGAAGTCCACTGGGTAGTCCCTCATCAAGCAAATGTGCGCATTATTACGGCGGCGGCCAGCCGTTTGGGAATCCCGGAAGAAAGATTCTTTATAAATGTTGATCTCTATGGAAACACATCTGCCGCGAGCATAGGATTAGCCCTAGATGAATTGGCACTCTCGGGTAAGCTTAAGGAGGGCGATCACGTGGTGATGGTTGGATTTGGGGCCGGGTTAACTTGGTCGGGCTTGCTCATCAAATGGGGCGGAGGCAAGAATAATGTCGGCGAGTAGCTTAGTTTGTGCTTTTCCGGGTCAGGGAATTCAAAAACCCGGAATGGCAGATGGGATAAGAGAAACGGGCGTTTGGAAGTTTTTCGAAAGGGCCAACGATATTTTAGATTATGATTTGGGGAAGCTCTGTTTAGAGGGTCCCGCCGAAACGTTGAGTCGTACAGTTTACGCACAACCCGCGATTTTCGTAACTTCCTATGCAATTTGGGAATTATATAAGTCAGACTATGAGCCTGACTATTTAATGGGTCACAGTCTCGGTGAGATTACTGCATTGGTAGCGGCGGGCGCGTTCTCGTTTGAAGAAGGGGTCAAATTGGTTCAAAAACGCGGTACACTAATGGAACATACCGGGTTAAACGGCGGAATGAGTGCAATTCTTGGTCTGGATCTGGAAACAGTTCATGAATTAGTCAAACAGGTTACGTCAGGATTTGTTCAGGTTTCCAACGAAAACTCCCCCGGTCAGACCGTGGTAAGCGGAGATGAGCAAGGCCTAGAAAGTTTGGCTGTCTTGGCGAAAGAACAAGGGGCTAAAAGGGTAGTGAGACTTAATGTATCGGGTCCTTTTCATTCTAAACTAATGGAATCTGTGGCAGAGAAATTTGAAGAGGTTGTTAACAAGCTAGAGATTCAAACGCTTCACACACCTGTTATTAGCAATGATGGTGAAAATATTTTGCGTGATCCCGAACAAGTTAGAAAGTCCTTGGTAACACAAATCATCAAGCCGGTGCGGTTTATTGCGTCAATTGAAAAGCTTGTGGATCTCGGTGTGGACGATTTTGTAGAGATAAGTCCAACTCAGCTCCTTATTCCCTTGGTGCGAAGAATAGACCCGCGTCTAAAGACCACTCTTGTCAAGGATGGAGGTATATAGTAGCATGAATATGCTTGGAAAAGTTGCTTTGATTACTGGTGCAACTCGAGGCATAGGCAAAGCTATAGCCGAAAAATTACATGCCAATGGTGCCGAAATTGTGGTTACGGGCAGGAATCCCGAGCTGCTTAAACTCTGGGAAGCGAAAGGTGCTTTAGCTGTCTCCGCGGATGTAACACAGGTTTCGGAAGTACAAAACCTGATTGAATTAACTTTAAAAAAGTATGGAAAGTTAGATGTGGTGGTTAATAATGCCGGTATAACTAGGGATGGTTTATTGATGCGCACTTCTGATGACGATTGGAATCAGGTGATCTCCACAAATCTTACAGGCGTGTTTAACGTGTGCAAGGCGGCAATTAGGCCAATGCTTAAGCAACGCCAAGGAAAGATTGTAAACATTTCTTCAGTTATTGGAGTGTCGGGTAATGCCGGACAGACAAATTATGCCGCGTCGAAAGCAGGTGTAATTGGCTTCAGTAAATCATTGGCCAAGGAAGTTGCCGGCAGAAATATTTTGGTTAATATCGTTGCGCCCGGATATATTGATACTGATATGACTGAGGCGTTAACCGAAACACAACGTGATGAGATTATTAAAATGATTCCTCTCAAACGTACCGGTTTACCTGAGGATATTGCGTCTTTGGTAAACTTTTTGGTGTCAGATGAAAATAAGTATATTACAGGTCAGACCATCCACTGCGATGGTGGCTTGGTGATATAAATTGCACTTTCTTAAGAAGGGGGTGAGCTATAATGGGCGATTTTGATATGGATATTTTTGAAAAAGTTAAGACTATTGTAGTTGATCAATTGGGCATTAGTGCAGGGGAAGTAACCCCTGAGGCATCTTTCGTAGAAGATTTAGGGGCAGATTCTTTGGATGTTGTGGAATTGGTTATGGCCTTTGAAGAAGAATTTGATCTCAAGATTAGTGATGAAGAGGCCGAGAAAATTGCCACTGTTAAGGATGCAGTGGAGTACATTGCGGAGCAAGCATAAATTTATATTAGGGCCCTTTTCGGGCCCACTTTTATAAGGGGTGATATTGCCATGAACCGTGTTGTAATAACAGGTATAGGAATCATTTCTTCTTTAGGTGACAAAGACAATTTATGGACAAACTTGCTAAATGGTGTTTCCGGAGTAAGCTGTCTGACTAATTTTGATGCATCATCTTTAGCCGTTAGAATTGGGGCCGAGGTTCGTGACTTTGATCCTACATTGTACATGGATCGGAAAGATGCAAGACGCATGGCTCGTTTTTCACAATTTGCCGTAGCCGCAGCAAAATTAAGTCTCAAAGATGCCGGTTTAGAGGTTACTCCGGAGCTTGCACCGAGGATTGGGGCAATCGTCGGATCCGGTATTGGGGGTATTGAGGTCATTGAGGATCAAACAAAGATCTTATTAGAGAAAGGTCCCGATCGGATCAGCCCATTTTTTGTTCCCATGATGATTCCCGATATGGCCGCGGGTCAAGTTGCGATTCACACAGGCGTTAAAGGACCAAATTCGGCAACTGTTACGGCATGCGCCACCGGTACTAATTCCATAGGCGATGCTTTTAAGATAATTGCACGTGGTCAAGCCGATGCCATGCTAGCCGGTGGCACCGAGGCTGCATTATGTGATCTAGGATTTGTAGGGTTTATCTCAGCAAGGGCTCTATCGACTCGTAACCATGACCCAACAGGTGCATCGCGTCCTTTTGATGCCGATAGGGATGGTTTTGTTATGGGCGAGGGCGCGGGAATTTTAGTATTGGAAAGTCTAGAACATGCATTAGCCAGAGATGCTAGAATTTACGGAGAAATTATTGGTTACGGCTCTAGCGGGGATGCTTATCACATCACGTCTCCCGCTCCTGAAGGCGAAGGAGCGCAACGGGCCATGAAAGATGCACTAGCCGATGGTGCAATTAATCTCGACGATGTTGATTATATAAATGCACATGGAACTTCAACTATTTATAATGACCTTTATGAAACTATGGCAATTAAGAAAGTTTTTGCTGAGCATGCCTACAATATCCCCGTAAGTTCTACGAAGTCCCTCACGGGTCACTTATTAGGGGCTGCAGGCGCCGTTGAGGCGGCGATTTGTCTAATGGCTTTGCAGCAACAGATTATACCGGGTACATTTAATTATGATACGCCCGATCCCGATTGTGATTTAGATTATGTTCCTAACGAAGCGAGGGAATGTAAGGTTGAAATCGCCCTTTCAAATTCATTTGGATTTGGCGGCCACAACGCCACATTAGCTTTTAGAAGGTGGAAGTAAAATGGACAAAGGCGGCAGGAACTTGCGGCACCTAGAAACTATCTTGGGGTATAAATTTAAAGATAAAAACCTGCTTAAATTAGCCCTTACCCATCGTTCACTAGGTCAGCATCCCGCGAACAATAATGAGCGCATGGAGTTTTTGGGTGACGCTGTTTTGCAGTTAACTGTAAGCACTTATTTATATGAAAAATTTCCCAAATTGCCCGAAGGCGAATTAGCCAAGACCCGTTCGCTTTTAGTAAGGGAATCAACTTTGGCTGAATTAGCAAGGGAATTAAGATTAAATGAATACCTTCTGGTAGGTAAAGGAGAGCAGCGCTCCCATGCCCAAGACAGAGACTCTCTACTATGCGATGTTTTAGAAGCAATTTATGGGGCAATTTACTTAGATGGGGGTTTTGAATTAGCCCAAAAAGTTATTTTAAACCATCTTCCTGAATGGGATCATAAACAAGTTGCCATTATTGATGCAAAATCTACCTTGCAAGAACATTTTCAACAAACTGCGAAAAAGCCCCCTGTCTACGAATTGATTGATGAACGGGGCCCTGATCACGATAAGCTATTTGTTGTGGAGGTAAGCTTTGATAATGAGGTGCTTGGAAGGGGAACAGGACCAACCAAAAAAGAGGCCGAACAAGAAGCGGCAAGGCAAGCCCTTTCTATTGTTGGTCTTTAGCTAAGAAGAAGCGGTTTTGACTGAGAATTATACCCAGTGTTTTAAGGTTTGCAGGCAATATTTCTAAACTATTTGGATTTACAATCTGTTTGTTAATCATTTTTCCTATCAAATACTTATTAGGACTTTTCAAAAGAACCCAAGATCCTTCTTCGGGTTCTTTTTCTTTCGATATTACTAAAAGATCGTTTTTGGCAAACCACGGATTTAGTTCATTTGTTCCCACTTGAATGGCAAACAGACCTCGAGGTTGCGAGCTATTGTGTAGATAATACCAATTGGATATTGGACTTATTTGATCAATATTCCATGAATATAGAGGTAGATCCACTAAGTAACGAACTTCATCGTTAATATCTAAGACGAAAGGGATGGCTTGTTGATCCTTTTCGGTTAAAACCATGCGTTTAAATTCATTTATTCCGCTTATATTACCCTTTTCTAACCAATAGTAGACGGATTTGCTATCGGCGAATTTTAGCTCTGCAGCAATTTGCCGCACACTAATACTTGGATCTTCTTTAATTAAAGCGGCTATTTGTTTAAGGTAGTTTGAGTATTGCAAGATAATCCGCCCTTCTATGTATATTCATTCTCTATTGCAAGATTAGGATTAAAAATCAGAAAACCTTTACATAAACCATGGTGCAAAGTAGCGTACAGGCATTAAAAGACCTAATATTTACATACTTTATGGTTAAACGGTAATAAAATAGTAATTATAATTGTGTACGTGCATATACATGGACTAGATAGCCTGGACAATAGAGGGGAGTTGAAGATCGTGGAAAAGGACAATCAAGCAATTGATCTTGAGTTAATAGAAAAGATTCGCGAAGGGGAAGAAATTGCTAGGGAGAATTTAGTAATCAAATATATACCCATGGTAAAATATATCATCCGTAACTATTACTCCTATTTTCTTGACTTTGAAGATTTAATGCAGGAAGGATTAATTGGGCTTTTAAGTGCCATAAAAGAGTACAAACCCGATGAGTATGATGTGAAGTTTAGTTCATTTGCTTATATCTGCATAATACGAAGAGTTTATAATGTTATTAAATTAACTTCAGGCAATAGACATCGCCTATTAAACGAAGCCACTTCTTTGCAGACTCGTATCGGTGCAGATGAAAACCGTGAAATGATGGACTTAATTGCGGATGGATTTTCACAATTTGATCCTGAAACGGTTCTAGAGAAAAAGTGTGTTAGCGAAGGAATTAATGAGGTTTTACAAAACCATCTATCCTTTTTAGAACATGCCGTGATAATTCGTGTTTTGAAAGGCTATTCCGCAAGTGAAATACACAATGAACTGGGTATTGGTTTAAAAGTTATTGATAATGCCCGTACAAGGGTGAAAACGAAACTTAAGCGCCTCTTAGATCAACATGGTTCATTACTTAGTCCCCAAGTACCAAAATTAGTACGTAAACGCGAAGATTTGTATATGGATGTATCACAGAGCAGATAATGGGTAGACAGTTCTTTTTTTCCACTGGGTGTGGTACAATAGGCAAGGAATGTACCATGCTTGGAGGAATATTATGCATCTTAAACGCTTAGAACTACAAGGGTTCAAATCTTTCGCGCGCCCTGTAAAACTTGAGTTCGGTCAAGGAATTACAGCAATCGTCGGTCCTAATGGTAGCGGAAAGAGTAATATTTCCGATGCGGTGCGCTGGGTTTTAGGTGAACAGAGCGCAAAAAGTTTGCGCGGACAAAAGATGGAAGATATAATTTTCGCCGGTTCCGATGGTAAAAGACCACTCGGCATGGCTGAAGTTCAACTTACATTGGACAACACTCTTGGTTTTTTGCCTGTGGATTATTCAGAAGTGAC
>DUPA01000038.1 GCA_012838515.1 Natronincola sp.
CAAGCGTGAGTATGGAGTCATTAGGGGAATAGTGCAGCAAGAAGTGGGTACAGTGAGTGAAGGCAAGAATTTGCTTAGGGCTAGTTTAACACGTTCCCTTCTTTTCTTTATCATTAAGTCAGAGACTTAAAGGGGGATAAAATAATGTCATGTGAAAAGTGCGGAAAAAATGAAGCAACGGTAAAATTTGTCCAGATCGAAAATAATAAGCGAACCGAATTGCATCTTTGTCAAGAGTGCGCCATGGGTTATACTAACGTGGCAATCGGTTTAGATCTACCTGATTTCTTATCAAGTATGTTTAAACAAGGATCATTAACGGAAAAATTTGAGCCTGGTAGACCCCTAAAAGTTTGTTCAACTTGCGGCCGTACAATCAAGGAAGTACAAAAATCAGGACGTTTAGGATGTAGCTATTGTTATGATGTATTTAAGGATGAACTGAATCCGGTTTTACGCAAATTGCACGGTTCTATCAGCCACACGGGTAAAGTTCCTGCCCGTGCGTATCCTAGGGCCAGAGCAAGTAGGCAGATAGAAGAGATGCGTAAAAAGTTAGAAGAGTGCGTGCGCGTAGAGGATTATGAACAAGCGGCTACCTTTCGTGATGAGATTCGAGAATTAGAAAAAGAATTGGCCAAGGGGGATTGAGCCATGAAGGAAATTAGTTTTTGGATGAAAGAAAGTGGCCCCCAAGGGGATATCGTCTTAGGAAGTCGTTGTCGCCTAGCACGAAACCTTAAGGGGATTCCATTTCCGGACGTTGCCAATCGTGAGCAGTTAAAGGATGTTGTAAATAAAGTATCCCACAGCTTATCTTCTTTAGATTCGGTCGGTGATTTTAGCTTTAAAGAAATGGCATCAATGGATAGCTTGGAAAGGGAAATTCTAGTAGAAGAGCATCTAGTCAGTCCTAGGTATATTCAAAACCCGCAGCACAGAGCAATTGTGCTAAATAAAGAAGCTAATGTGAGCATCATGATAAATGAAGAGGATCACCTTCGCATACAGGTACTTTATCCTGGTTTACAGCTCGAACAGGCTTGGAAATCGGTGAACGAAATTGATGATGCTTTAGAGCAACATTTAGATTATGCATTTCAAATCAACTCAGGGTATCTAACTTCGTGCCCAACAAATGTTGGTACAGCACTAAGGGCGTCTGTGATGCTTCATCTACCGGCTTTAAGAAGACTTAATAAAGTTCAAGAAGTTTTGGGTACAGTATCTAAATTCGGTTTAGTCGTTAGAGGTCTTTACGGAGAGGGTAGCGATGTTTGGGGAAATACATTCCAACTGTCAAATCAATTTAGTTTAGGTCATGGTGAAGAAGAAATAATAGATTATTTAATGCGTTTTACCGATCAAGTTCTCCATAGTGAGCGTCAAGCACGTGGTTATTTATTGGAAGAAGATCGTCGCCTTGTGACCGAAGACTTGTTACACCGTTCTTACGGAATCTTAAGTAATGCCAGAACAATCACCAGTCAAGAAGCCATGGAGCTATTATCTGATTTGAAATTGGGAGTGGATCTTGGGGTTATCAAAATAGATGATCCCGAAGTGTTAAAGCAGTTAGTTGTTCAAATTAGATCAGCGCATTTGCAACGTATTATGGGTCAGCCTTTACCGGTGCGAGAAAGGGATCGTTTAAGGGCGAGCTTAATAAGGGAAACTTTAGAAAACAAAGTACACTGATTGAGGAAAGTAGGTGGAATTATGTTTGGTCGTTTTACTGAACGTGCTCAAAGAGTTATTGTATTGTCACAGGAAGAGGCACGACGCCTAGGTCATAATGTGGTAGGAACAGAGCATATTCTTTTGGGGTTGATCGCGGAAGGCGAGGATGTTGCCGCACGGTCGTTATTGTCTTTAGGAATAAGTATAGATCAAGTAAGAGGCGAAATAGAGCGCATGATCGGGCGAGGTGGCAAACCTTCTGAAGGCCAGATCGGTTTTACCCCTAGGTCAAAACGGGTTTTGGAGCTAGCATTCGACGAAGCACGTCGCTTAGGTCACACTTATATCGGAACAGAGCATTTATTACTAGGTTTAATCAGGGAGGGCGAAGGTGTCGCTGCACAAGTCCTTAATAATTTAGGGGCAGATTTGGAGAAGGTACGCTCCCAAGTTACAAGCCAATTAGGTGGCGGTGGCAAAGCAAAAACCCAAATTCCCCGTAGTAACAAGACTCCAACTTTGGATCAATTCGGTAGGGATCTCACTTCCTTAGCCTCCGAGGGGAAACTTGATCCTGTAATCGGTCGAGAAAAGGAAATTCAAAGGGTAATTCAAGTTCTCAGTAGGAGAACAAAGAATAATCCGGTATTAATTGGTGAACCGGGGGTCGGTAAAACCGCCATTGCAGAGGGACTGGCCCTAAAAATTATTAACAAGGATGTGCCGGAGACGCTAAATAATAAGAGGGTTGTTACTTTAGATTTAGGTGGTCTTGTAGCCGGCTCTAAGTTTCGCGGTGAATTTGAAGAGCGTCTAAAAAAAGTTATGGAAGAGATTCGTGCCGCCGGTGATGTGGTTCTATTTATTGATGAAATGCACACTATTATTGGTGCCGGTGCAGCTGAGGGCGCAATTGACGCAGCGAACATTTTGAAACCCGCCCTTGCTCGCGGTGAACTTCAAGCAA
>DUPA01000039.1 GCA_012838515.1 Natronincola sp.
AAAAGACAAAGAGTTAAACCTTTGAGAAAAAGGAAAAGTCCCATTAGTGTCAATATATAGCCGCCAAAAAAGGATTGAGGTCTATCCAATGGCTTTTTAAGAATTAAAACCTGAAATAACAATAATCCTAGTACAATTGGTGTTAGGCTTTTAAAAGTGCCAAACAAATCCTTGAGCATTAGCATCCCCCTTTAAAGTGAACTCGTACCTTTTAATTATAGCTTATTTTGAACACCTTTGCAGATTAATTTTATTTATGAAAGCTAAATCAACTGATACCCATATATTAACCAACAAGATATTTGCAGGATTATCCATATTTATCCGGAAAATATTGCTTGGTACACCTTGACACGAGGAGGTATGACTATGCGAATCTTCGAAAGCGCTTTCGTCACCATATTGCTTATATTTATTTCATCTAGCTGTGTATATGGTAGCAATCTTGCACTACAAGATTGGTCAGATGCAACGCCGCTTTTTGAAACCAGCATTTACGCTGAGCGTTTAACCATAATAAATGACGGGCACGGAACAAGTTTACTAACCTTAGATGGACGTTATGCAAGGGGACTAAACCTTACTTATCGTTTATTTCAAGATGATAAGCTAAACGAAGAAATTGTACTTGTCAGAGAAAAAGAAGTTCAAAATCCCAACCTACTCGCGGACGCAGAAACTCGTCATGTATTTTGGCTAGAAAAATTAGTTGGGAAAAACTCCATAAGTTATACCAAAATCGATATCCCATATAATGGCCATGGGCAAGAAATTTTATTATCTACTCAAAACATAATTCAAGATTTAAATGTTTACTTCCACAACGACGTCTTTCACTTGGTTTGGTCCGAAAGAAGTAATGGTTATCAGATTCACTATGCCCAAATGGTGGACGGTAAATTAGGCCCCTACGAAATTATAACCCATAGTCGAGATGTATCTTTACGACCATCCATAGCCGTTGATAATTACGGTACGGTACACGTTGCTTGGTACGAATCCACGCCCAGTGCAGTCCAAATACATTATGCCAAAAAACAGGCACATGAATGGTCATCACCAATCAACATCGGGCTCGCCAGCGTTAAAGACATAGCAAACAGAAATGTTATCGAACTAAACCCATCCAATTCGGTGTTGCATGCGGCTTGGACATCGAGTTTAAGAAGCTCTGCACCGGATATTAATATGGTAGAAATCAGTGACAAGGCAATTAATGGACCTTTTAAAATAACAACAGGTACACATCCCAAAATCTATCAAGTGGGTGAAGAACTTAAGTTGGTTTGGCAAAGTGAAGGCCATTATGGATCAGAGGTCTATACAGGAACATACGGAGATGGGCAACTTAACGGTATTTTGAAGCTCACCAGCGGGCGTGAATCTGGCCTACGACCGGAACCTCTCGTTAAAGATGGTTATAGTTACATCTATTGGCTTAGGGCTAACGACCAAGGGGATTTCTTTGTATACGAAATAAATGATCAGCACCCACGGGTTACTACCTTTTGGGATTACATTGGAATTGATAAACATAATCCAATGGGACATCTTGCCTTTTTAATCTCTAACACCGCCATGAGCGCACCAACAATTGTGATATTTGACTTTACAGCTGTGTTTTTTGGGATATTCATATACATCCTTTTAAATCGCTATAAAACTTTCCGTAATAGATCGCTTTTCTATCAAATTGTTCTTTTTGCCGCGTTGGTGCTTGTTTTACGATATATTCCTCTGCCAATCTTAAAGCCCGTACCAATAAATTCTATTCATTATTTACTCACAATACTAATCGCAACTCTCTGCACTTACGCTATTTTATACCCAATCAAAAGAAATCTACGATCAAATAACTGTGTTCAAGTAGCGGTTATTATTCTCTGGTTGTTCTTGTTTCAGTTTTTTACCATGCTCCCCCATAATATCTTGATTTAAGGAGGTCGTGCAATGAAATCTAGCTACCTTAGTATGCTCTTATTTTGCCTAAGCATTATTTTAGGTTCGATTCTGATACTTGCGGGAATATCCTTCATTAAGTTTCCGGAGGCAGACGTTAATGCGGCTAAGACCATGTTTGCGGAAATAACTTTATTAATGATTATATTAATTATGGGTCTTTATCCGGCCGTTCAAAAGAAAGTAGCTAAAGCAAAAAGATCCAAGTTGAAAAAAGCCGCCTGAGGTCATAATCTCAAACGGCTTCTTATTTATTTTCTTGCATAGGCGGCTATGGCATCCCTTAAAAATTTGGCTGCACCTTTTTTGTGTTGATCATAATAAGCAGTAAATCTTTCATCGGCAACATACATTTCCGCAAGTCCGGCATGGGCCTCCTTGGAGTAACTAGGCCAATAGAAGCTTAACCATCTCCGATGAAGTTCTGCAATGCGCCTTCCTTCGGCACCTTCCGGTTTCTCTTTTCCGACGGCCAAAGTCAAAGCTTCATTGATTTGATTCGCAAGCTCTTCCGCTTCCGAATATTCCTCTTCTGAAAGTCCCATAAATTTAGCGTTAGAGGCATTAATAACCCCGTCACCATACTTTTTTCTTATTTCCTTGCCAAATTTATCTTCGTTATCCTGAATTAAGCCCTCTTTAAAGCCAATAAATTTGTCTTGATTAGACATTGGTTTTCCCCCTTCGGTAGCAGCAATAGTTAGTTCCACATTCCGAATTAACAAATCAAGCTGCTTTCTTTTTTCTAGAAGTGCTTCACGGTGACTGAGCAAAGCACGTTTTTCATCATATAGGGGAGAATCAAGAAGACCCTTAATGGTATTGAGATCCACGCCAAGTTCTTTGTAAAAGAGGATTTGCTGCAAGCGATCGATTTCTTTTTGCTTATAAATTCGATACCCGGAATCATTTGTATATGCCGGCTTGAGAAGATCGATTTGATCATAATATCTTAAAGTGCGGCCACTCACCCCGGCTAACTCCCCCAATTGCTTTACTGTGTACTCCATGAAATCACCTCCTAGCTCTAGGATAAACCTTTACGTTACGTCAAGGTCAAGAAAAAACGTATAATTCTTTGATGCTTTTAATATTATTTGCTTTAAAACCATATTGAAATTGACAATATCTTCCGATAGACTAATTAAGTAATTAGCAAAAAATAGAGAAATAGTCGCGTTAACAGCACATCAGTTTAGAGCATATTGCATCTGTTATTTTCGACGCAAGAAAAAATTAGAATTTGATTTTATTACCACAGCCTCGTATAATCAAGTATATCCTATTATACAAAGAAGGGAGGGGGGTTATTATGTTCCTAGAAAACCTTAATATTAATGCGAATACAACGACAATCTTGAGTATCTCCATTATTTTAATTGCCGCATTTCTTTTAACCAGGCTTACAAAACCATTAAAATTGCCTAATGTTACAGGTTACATCCTAGCGGGAATTCTCATTGGACCATATGCCCTTGATTTAATTCCGGCCAATGTTTCCCAAGGCATGGAATTTCTAACTGACCTTGCTTTAGCGTTCATTGCTTTTGGTGTGGGAAGATTTTTAGAGCTAACAAATATCAAACAAAATGGTCGGCAGGTACTGATTATTACGCTGTTTGAATCTCTTTTTGCGGCCGTTCTGATTTCTTTAAGCATGTACTATATATTTAAGGTGGAGCTACCTTTGGCCCTTCTCCTCGGTGCCATTGCTTCGGCAACTGCCCCCGCTTCAACCATTATGACCATTCGACAATACGATGCAAAGGGTAGTTTCGTTAATATGATCCTTCAGGTTGTGGCCTTAGATAATGTTGTTGCTTTAATTGCTTTTAGTGCCTGTGCCGCTGTGGTTCAAAATCTTAACGGTGATGGCGGTATGGGGGCTTCAGTTATAATAACACCGATCATTACAAACATTGCCGCCATCGGTCTGGGAATTTTAGCAGGATTTGTCTTAAATTTATTGATTACTGACAAACGCTCAGAAGACAATCGCTTACTGATTCCTGTAGCCATGATTTCCCTCGTCACGGGTTTTTGTGCAGCGTTCGATATTTCCCCTTTACTTGCTTGTATGGCCTTTGGTACTTGTTATATTAATATCAGTGATAATAAAAGGCTTTTCAACCAAATTAGCACCTTTGCGCCTCCCATTATGACAATGTTTTTTGTCTTATCAGGAATGCGCTTAGATGTTCCTGCGTTAAAAACCGCTGGTATTATTGGCGTGGCGTACTTTTTCATTAGAATTATTGGAAAATATTTAGGGGCGTACACGGGGGCGTCAATAAGTGGAGCAAACCCAGAGGTAAGAAAATACTTTGGTTTAACGCTTGTGCCCCAGGCAGGAGTTTCCATAGGTTTGGCCATTCTTGGTCAACGACTTTTACCTCCCAAAATGGGATCCATGCTTTCCACCATCATTTTATCTTCTGCCGTATTATACGAAATGGTGGGGCCCGCATCTGCCAAACTTGGGCTTTATCTTGCCGG
>DUPA01000040.1 GCA_012838515.1 Natronincola sp.
ACATTTAGTGGCTTAACGTTAAAAGCGGCTCCGGGAATAGGGATCGGGATAAATGGTGAAAAAGAACCTTTCTATTATTTCAATATCAAACTTTAATTTGGGGACAAATTGAGGGACAGACCCCCCAGAAAGTGGAAGTAACGGGGACAGACCCCCCAAAATGTCCCAATTGTCGTAAGATCTTTTGCAGGAATTTAAGAAAAAATGGGCAAATACTAATACCATGTGGCGGGAAAGGGGTTGCAAATTTGAATAAAAAAATATTCTTACTCATCATTGTACTGTTACTTTTCACCCAAAGAACCCTAGCGGCATCATATGTAGTTTTGGATGAGCCAGTATTCCGAGACGCCGTGGTAACTCTCGGAGAAATATACTATCACGACGAGCCTTCCTTAATAGTTGCCGAAGAAAACACTATCTTCTATCTAGATGGAGAAGATAGAAAGACCTTAATAAAAGATCTTTCCGGTAAAGTTACGGCAATTGCTGTTGGTGATGTATCCGGAAACGGAAAAAACGATTTAGTGGTTGCCACAACGAGTGGTGGGGCTTTATATTCGTTCAGTGAAAATAGGGGTGTTTGGGAGGCAAACGGACAGCCTGTTTATTTATGGGATAACGTTAGAACTTTAGAAGTTAAAGATATAAATAATGATGGTTATGATGATGCGGTTGTCCTTACCGAAAATGGAGAATTACAGATTTTAATCGGGTGGGAAGGTAGATTATTGCCATTTTGGAAATCCTCTGAAGATCAGCGGATCTCTAACTTTCAGATTCTAGATATAAATGGAGATAAGTTGCAAGAAATAATTTATACAGTTGATTCGGGGTATATCAGTATCTTAGCTTGGAATGATCAGGAACTAAGTACTTTGTGGCAAAATTATCCTTGGGGTTCCATAGATAGCTTGGTCGCCATCCCAAATGGTTCAAATCCTGAATGGCTTGTTGTGACAAGTCAAAAGATGCTCTACGGATGGCGCATGCAAAACGGAAGAATAGTTTCAAGTAAACAATTTCAGGCATCCGAATTGGGAGAAAGGCTTTTTTACATTCCCGGACATGGCCTTCTAAGTCTTTCACAGAAAACCGGTGCTAGTTTGTTTGATTTAAAAAATTCCTCTGTTGTAGAAAAATGGAACGTTCCCGGTGTTTTTGGAAACAAAGCTTTTTATCATGAAAAAGGTTTTTATGTTCTTGATGAAAATCTCGATTGCCAGCGCTTGGTCGTAGCCAGTGGAGAATGGCGTTTATTTATGTATGACGAGGAGATTACTTCGTCAGTAGGTGTACTAGATTCTGAAGAACAACTCTATTTTAAACTTAGTGATTTAGCCCGAATGTGGGGTCTTAATTTCTTTGGTGGTTACGATTGGTATTATTGGATGAATGATCGTGAGATATTGATTAAAGCATCTTCAAGGCAAATAGTCATAAATGGTTTTGCCATTCCACTGGTGGATCCGGTTATGGAAAGGGATAATTCCCTGTATGTAAGCTCAGAACTTTTAGCCTATTTTGGGTGGAATGCAGAGGTGAATTCATCCAGACAAAGGGTGGTTTTCGTCAAAAACTGGGGTTGGTGGTTGTAGGTAGTATGTTTTCTACCTAAAATAGCAGGAAACCGTAGTTATTATGTTGAATGTAAGGCGTGGTATAAGAAATTGTGATTATTTTATAATAATGGTTTACTAAGAGGAGGAGAATTTGTGAAGAAATACGGTACAGAATTCTTACGGAATGTGGCCTTGGTAGGCCATGGTGGTGCAGGCAAGACTTCTTTAGCCGAAGCCATGCTATACGTCGCCAAGGCCATTAATCGGTTAGGTAGAGTGGATGACGGTACAGCGACTTTAGACTTTGAGGCAGAAGAGACCCGTCGTCAAATTTCAATCAATACGGCTCAAGCTCCTGCGGAGTGGAATAACCATAGGATAAATATTTTAGATACGCCCGGTTATTTCGATTTTGTAGGTGATGTTATAGCTGCTTTGACAGTTGCAGATTCCGGTTTATTAGTCGTTTGTGCTTCTTCGGGTGTAGAAGTCGGCGCAGAAAAAGGCTGGGAATATTTAGAGAATGCCGGGTTACCAAGAACTGTATTTATAAACAAGATGGAAAGAGAAAACGCCAATTTTTCTAAAGTAGTTGGTGATCTTCAAGAGCATTTCGGACCTAAATTGGTTCCCATTCAACTACCAATTGGTGAAGCCGAATCTTTCTCCGGTATTGTGGATATTGTTAAGATGAAAGCATTTATTCGAGATGGAGATGGTTTTAAAGAAGCTGAGATACCGGCCGAAATGGAAGCTGCCGTTGAAGAAGCCAGAGAAGCAATGATCGAAGCGGCCGCTGTTTCCGATGACGAGTTAATGATGAAATACCTTGAAGGCGAAGCCCTAACCGATAAGGAAGTAGAAAATGCCGTTAAGTTAGGTACCGAATCGGGTGAGATGGTTCCCATCCTTTGCGGTAGCGCACAAACAACATTCGGAATTCCTTTCCTCTTAGATCACATGGTCCAAGCCATGCCTTCTCCAATTAATCGTACTATTAGCGCGACAGGTAGCGATAATAATGAGCTGAATATTAGTGCAAAGGATAGCGGATTATCGGCATTGGTTTATAAAACCATGGCAGATCCTTATGTTGGTAAGCTAACACTTTTTAGAGTTTTTTCAGGTAAACTTAGTTCAGATAGTTCCGTTTATAATTCTCGAACTGGAAAAGATGAAAGGGTTGGTCAGCTTTTCTTAATTAACGGTAAAGAACAGATTTCCGTTAGTGAAATTGTAGCCGGGGATCTTGGTGCTGTGGCTAAATTACAAGATACCACAACCAACGACACTCTTTGCGCTAAAGATAAAAAAGTAAAAATCAAGCCGATCGATTTTCCAAAGCCGGCAATGACAATGGCTATTCAGCCTAAAGCTAAAGGCGATGAAGATAAGATTGGTTCCGGTCTTTCTCGCTTAGCCGAAGAAGATCCGACTTTTGTGGTTGAAAAGAGTAGCGCTACAGGTCAGAATTTAGTGAGCGGTATGGGAGATTTACACTTAGAGATAATGTCTACTATTTTGCATAAGAAATTCGGAGTGGAAGTAGAACTTAATACGCCAATTGTTCCGTATCGCGAAACAATTCGCGGCACTGCAAAAGTAGAAGGAAAACACAGAAAGCAATCGGGTGGCCGCGGTCAGTTCGGTCATGTATATCTTGAGCTTTCCCCCGGTAACGAAGAAAGTGAAGACCGTCTAGAATTTGTAGATGATATTTTCGGCGGTTCTGTTCCTAGGCAATATATACCCGCAGTCGAAAAGGGACTTTTAGAAATCCTTGACGAAGGTCCTTTAGCAGGATACCCCGTGGAAAATATTCGAGTTTCTCTTTATGACGGATCATACCACGCAGTGGACTCATCTGAAATGGCCTTTAAGATCGCCGCAAGCATGGCATTTCGCAAGGGCTTCTTGGAGTCTAACCCTGTTTTGCTTGAGCCGATCATGAATGTTGAAATTACGGTTCCCGAGGCATTCATGGGTGATGTTATGGGAGATATGAACAAAAAGCGCGGTAGAATTTTAGGCATGGAACCCCGTGCCGGACTGCAGGTTATTCGTACACAAGTACCTATGGCAGAAATGTTTAAATACGCCATCGATCTGCGCTCCATGACTCAGGGTAGGGGTTCTTTTACATCTGAGTTTAGTCATTATGAAGAAGTCCCGGCACAAATAGCTGAACAGATTATCGCAGAAAGCAAAGAGGAAGAATAATAATATAAGAATGATATGCAACCCCGTACGGGGTTGCATATTTTTTTAAACCCCACATAGGTTGTAGTGGGGTGATAAATGTGGTTAAAAATAGTATTAACGGATCCAAATGGTCTGATGATTTAGAGATAAATTGCATTCTGCAAGGGTTTGGATTCGCATTTACCTTACTAATCGCATTAGCCTTTATTTTAGCCATTATTGTTTATTTTTCTTCTTGGTCCGTAAGTTCGCGAGTTCTAGGTATATTGACCTATTTGAGCATGTTTTTTGGAGCATTTTGGGCTGGATGCAGAAGTGATCGAAGGGCGTTTTTACATGGAATTATCGTTGGGGTAATAGGCTATGTGGCTTTAGGTTTAATGATTGATCAAAAGCTATTTGTAAATTTTGTTTGGTGGAAAGGATTACTTAAGATGGGTTTAGTTTCCATGCCCGGAGGCATCATTGGTGGCTTAACTCGAGAATAGAAAAAGACAACTCTTAAGAGGAATATTTCTTCCCTTGGCGAAAGTAATACCGTGTTGTAAATGCCATAATGGAGGAATGAAATGTTCGTGAAAAG
>DUPA01000041.1 GCA_012838515.1 Natronincola sp.
CCCATAGAAAAATGGATAGAAGACCTTGGTGAACTAATAGGCTATGTGCATTTGCATGACAATTTAGGTGACCAAGATGCACACCTTTCCATAGGTCAGGGGCGCTTACCATTTGATCAGATTTGTTATTCCTTAGAGCGCGTGGCTCCCGAAGCAATCTGGGCTTTAGAAGTCGGAGCGCAGAATCTAGAAGATTCTCTGTTTTGGCTCGAATCCCATGGTTATTTTCCGAGTAGATGATCTCGGGCTAAAGATAGAAGGTCGCCTGAGTTGTTTAGGGCCGGATTATCTAGAACATGCTCTAATAGTAAATTTAAAATGGTTCCGATCTCAGGACCGGGCATTAAATCGAAGGTGTCCATTAGCATGTAACCGTCTATTTTAAGATCCTTTATACTTAATGCGCTATCTTCATTGACGATTTGGTCTAATCTTTGGTTCATTTGTTTACCGTATTCCACAATAATACGTGGGTCTTTATTCATACCCGCCATATCTGCTTGACGAAGACTGACCAGGTCATAAGCCATATCGGAACCAACCTTTGCCATGAATTTACGAATTGTCTTATCCCTAGAGTGGGGTGTTATGTCGTACATGTGGTTGGCAATTAGCGTTGTTACTTTGTTTATTAAGTAATTATCTGCTTTTAATCTTCGTAGTATAGCTTCTGCCAGCTCGGCACTGATTTCTTGATGTTCCCTTTTCAAAGTTTTTAACTTGCCCAGATCATGTAGAAGGGCGGCCCAACGAATTTCTAAGCTTGGATAGGCGTAATGGGTTGCATTAGTAGCGTGACCCAAAAGGTCAAAGGGGTGATTTTTACCGGCAAAAACCCCTGAACAGGCAGCTAATTCGGGGATTATTTCTTCGAGAAGCCCACATGAGTAGAAGTTTTGCATTGCCAGACTAAAGGCCTTACCCAGAAGCATTTTGTTTAGCTCACTTAAAACCCTTTCAGTGCTTACCCTATCAACCAAAGGAGCAAGGCAGGGTATAGCTTCGTATGTTTTTTTATCAACTTTGAAATCAAGGGTTGACTGAAAGCGTAACAAACGTAACATGCGTAAAGGATCTTCTTGAAACCTTTCCCTCGGATCGCCGACCGTCATTAATAATTTTTTCTTTAGATGCTTCCGTCCGCGAAATGGATCCGTGAATTTTTTATCTAAGGGGTGATAGGCAATGGCGTTTATTGTAAAATCACGCCGACTAAGATCTTGCACGATTTCTGTGGTGAATTTAACTTCGTCAGGATGTCGACCATCACTATAGGAACCATCCGAGCGCATGGTGGTTATTTCAAGAATTTTCTCGTTTACCATAACGCTGATCGTGCCGAATCGTTTTCCAGTGGGAAAACTTTTTTCGAAGATTCTTTCCACATCTTCAGGAAGGGCGTCGGTCGATAGATCCCAATCAGTGGGCGTAAGATTAAGAAGACTATCGCGAACCCCGCCTCCAACTGCATAGCAATTAAATCCGTTTTCTATAATAATTTTACAGGCGTCAATCACATAATCAGGGAGTTTAACCAAGAGACTTTCTCCTTTCTAATGGTATTATTTCTCTCTTTTGGCTTCTTTCCCTAGGCACGGAGGAAAGTTTTCTTTGGCGGGGAACTATTATTTAAGGGGTGGCGATTTGCTAGATAAAACATTCATACCTTTTGCGGCTTTACAGCAAGCAATTTTCATGGCACGACCGAATCGTTTCTTGGTCCGTTGTAAGTTGGTAGATTCTTCCGAAGTTGTAGAGGCCCACTTAGCTGATCCCGGTAGGCTAACAGAGCTATTATTACCGGGAGTTATCTTATATGTGGAGCACGCTAATAATCCCAACCGTAAAACCAAGTGGTCTGTCATACTGGTGAAAGATAATGCTACGGGTATCTTAGTTTCCGTTAGATCGACTTTAGCTAATCAGCTAGCCGGACAAGCCCTCCAAATGCAAGCAATCTCGGAGCTAAGCGATTGGCAGTTCGATCGTGCTGAATTCACCCTGGGAAATTCGCGTCTGGATTTTTTGTTAAAGAATAAGATAGGTGAACAAAAGTTAGTGGAAGTAAAAAGTTGCACTTTAGTTCATAACAAAGTGGCTATGTTTCCTGATGCAGTTACCGCAAGGGGGCAAAAGCACGTTAGGGAGCTCACAAACCTTCAACTGAACGGGGATTATTCCTGTGCAATATTATTCATTGTTCAGCGTGCAGACGCTAAATTTTTTAGACCCGCTGATCATATTGATCCAACTTTTGGGCAACTATTACGGGAAGCCCACAAGCAAGGTGTGCTTATTCTGGCGTATAAGTCAATTGTGACTTTAAGCGGAATTAAACTTGGAGGGACTTTACCTCTCGATTTGAGATAGGGGGATAAAAATGGTATCAGATATTTTTCTACAGACTAATATAGCGGTTATTTGGGATTTTGATAAAACACTAATACCTGGTTATATGCAAGATCCCCTTTTTAAGTATTATAAAATTGATGGCTCCACCTTCTGGAGAGAAGTTAAAGCCCTTCCGAAATACCTTCGAAGAGAAGGTAATGAATTTGTAGCAAGGGATAGTATTTATTTAAATCACATTTTATCATATGTTCGGGCAGGTAAGTTCAAAGGATTGAATAATAAGTTGCTTAGAAGGCTAGGCTCCGAACTCGAATTTTATCCCGGATTACCAGATTTTTTCCCCATGGTCAAAGACTATGTTGCCCGCAATCCCAGATTTAACAAGTATGATATAAAGGTCGAACATTACATTGTGAGCACTGGTTTGCGCCAAATGGTCTTGGGAAGTAAAATAGCTAATCACACAGATGGAATTTGGGGATGCGAATTTATGGAGTTGCTTTTGGAACCAGGTTACTTAGAGCAGGGTATTACCTCCACACCGGACAAGGAAGTTACAATTAAAGACATAGGTTATGTTATTGATAACACAACAAAGACGAAGGCAATATTTGAGATCAACAAGGGTGTTAACAAGCTAGACACGATAGATGTAAATACATACGTTCCTAAAGAAGATAGGCGTATACCATTTCAAAATATGATTTATATTGCCGATGGGCCAAGTGATGTTCCGGTGTTTTCATTAATAAAACAAAATGGTGGAAGGACATTTGGGGTTTATTCTAAAGGGAAATCCAGTGAGTTTGCTCAAGTTAACGACTTACAAAAACAAGGGAGAATTGATTCCTTCGGTGAAGCTAATTATGAGTCGGGAACGCAAACATATATGTGGATTATGAATGCTGTAGATGAAATTGGCAATGCAATTGTTCGAAATAAGGAATTTGTACTCAAGAATAGGTTGGGGGATTCACCAAAACATTTGGACGAATAGGAGGATCTTGAGTGAATAAACTTTTAGAACAGTGGGGATCAAAATTCAAAGATGCACGTGTTTCTTCTATACGAGGCGGGATCTGGCAAGTTGAGTCAGCTGATGAAAGGTTCATTTTAAAACGCAGGCGCAATCGCACCAAAGTATTTGATGAATATGAGTTAATGAATTGGCTTCAGCAAAATGATTTACCAATCTCGCAACTGCTATACAGTACAGAGGATGTACCTTGGGGAGGGCGAAGCGGGTCAATATATGTTCTATATCCTTTTTTAGAGGGTATGTCGGGCACTGAGTTGCAAAATTTAAATATCCCCCTTGCAATCGATATTGGGGCAAGCCTTGCTAAACTGCATAGGGCATTTTCCCAGTATGAGGCGGTGGAGAAGTTTCCCTCATTCGATATTTTCAATGAGGTCGCTTCTTTCGGATGGCCTACTATTCACGGTTACGTGAAATCTCCGTTCCGTAGTAAATTGCAAGAACTGGAGCAGGCAATCGGTGGAGATTTTGTTAATAATTATGAAATGTTAGAGAGACAGCTGGTTCATGGAGATTTTCATTTGGGGAACATTGTAGTTGGGGACAATAAGTTGCTGGGCATCTTAGATTTTGATCGTGTTAGAATGGGTGTAAGAGTTTTTGACTTGTGTTACTTCACCTGTGCTGTTTTATCCCATACATTTAAAAATTCTTTAAAAAAGGATGATTGGCTAACCTTTACCAAGAGTTTTATTAAGGGTTATATAAAAAAACAAAGTTTAACGAAGATAGAAGCACATTCGTATTTTTATGTGATGTGTTTGATTATAATAGTATCAGCTGCCATGAATTTAGACGCAGGCAATACGGAACAGGCTGATCAAAATATATCCATATTATTTTGGCTATATGATCAGCATGACTATTTACAACCAATGTTAGAAAACGCCATACTTGAAGATATACAAAAACAAATAAACTAGTGTAAAACTGTTGCATTGGTAAATGTACGTAGGAGTGAAAGTAATGCAAAAAGCAGATATCGGTTTAATTGGTTTGGCGGTTATGGGGGAAAACCTTGTTCTTAATATGGAAAGCAAGGGATTTACCGTAACTGTACACAATCGCACACCCGAAAAAACTCAGAAGTTCGCGGAAGGTCGGGCATGGGGAAAAAACATTTTGCCTACCTATAGTCTAAATGATTTAGCGAAAAATCTTAAGACTCCGCGTAAAGTGATGTTAATGGTAAAAGCAGGTGAGCCCGTTGATATCTTCATAGAGAAACTATTAGAAGTACTAGAACCGGGTGACATCATTATTGACGGAGGTAACTCACTTTATAGCGATACAATTAGAAGAACCAAACTGGTGGAGGAAAAAGGTCTTTTGTATGTTGGAGCCGGTGTTTCCGGCGGCGAAGAAGGCGCCCTCAATGGTCCCAGTATCATGCCTGGAGGTAGTGGCAAGGCGTGGAAGCATATACAACCGATTTTTCAAACTATTTCGGCTTGGGTAGACGAAAAACCTTGTTGCCAATGGATTGGGGAAAATGGGTCCGGTCATTATGTAAAAATGGTCCATAACGGCATAGAGTATGCGGACATGCAATTAATTGGGGAAACATATTTTTTAATGAAGCATTTGCTGGGCTTCAACATGGTTGAAATGAAAGATATTTTCTCAGACTGGAATTCCGGGGAATTGGAAAGTTATCTCATTGAGATTACAGCTGATATATTAAGTAAAACTGATCAGGAAACCGGCAAACCACTTTTGGAGTTAATTGGGGACGAAGCCGGTCAAAAAGGAACCGGCAAATGGACGAGTCAAGAGTCACTTGATTTGGGCGTTGCCGCTCCAACCATCGCGGAAGGAGTTTTTGCCCGTATTATTTCAGGGGCAAAGAAGCAACGGGAAGCGGCGGTGGAAGCTTTCCCTAATACAGATGCGAAACCAAGCTTAGATTCAAAACGCATTGTTGATTGCTTGCATCAAGCACTATTTGCTTCCAAAATAATTGTCTATGCCCAAGGTTTTGATCTTTTAAGACATGCGTCACAACAGTATGGATGGGAACTTAATTTGGGTGAGATCGCCAGTCTGTGGCGGGGTGGTTGCATTATTCGCGCCCAATTTTTGCAAAATATTACCCACGCATATGAGGCGAATCCCGATCTTGAAAATCTACTTTTGGCACCTTATTTTCAAAAGATTTTGAAACAAAATGAAGAAGGTTGGCGAGAGATTATTGCCCTTGCCATAAAACACGGTTTACCCATACCCGCTTTATCATCGGCCATATCCTATTTCGATGGGATTCGTCAGCCTTATTTATGGACCAATTTAGTTCAAGCCCAAAGAGATTATTTTGGTGCTCACGGATATGGCAGAATTGATAAGGGCGGCCGCTTTCATACCGAATGGCAGAAAGCAAATGATGTGGTTATAAGTGAAGAAATTTAAATCATGAGTAAAACGATGCGGCACTTCAATGCAATAAACTAAAGCAGTATTTGGGGAGATGATACTATTATGGACACAAGCAGAAATACTCCGTCAAACTTCATTAGAAATATTATTGATGAAGATTTGGCTTCAGGAAAACATAAGGGAATAGTTACTCGCTTTCCCCCCGAACCCAATGGCTACTTGCATATAGGTCATGCGAAATCTATTTGTTTAAACTTCGGATTGGCCGAAGATTATCAAGGGACTTGCCATTTGCGTTTTGATGACACAAATCCGGAAAAAGAAGATGAAGAGTACATTAATAGCATAATGGAAGATGTGCATTGGCTGGGATTCGACTGGGGAGATCACCTTTATTTTGCCAGCGATTATTTTGATAAACTCTATGAATTTGCAGTTGAATTGATTAAGCAAGGAAAGGCATATGTGTGCCAGTTAAGTGCCGATGAAATCAGGGAATATCGCGGCACTTTAACTAAACCGGGTAAGGATAGCCCTTATAGGGATCGATCGATTGAAGAAAACCTCGATTTATTTGAGCGAATGAGAAGTGGCGAGTTTGAAGAAGGAAGCCATGTTTTAAGGGCCAAGATAGACATGGCATCCCCCAATGTGGTTATGCGTGATCCAACATTATATCGAATACGAAAAATAGCGCATCATCGTACGGGTGATAAATGGTGCATATATCCAATGTATGATTTCACGCACTGCTTATCTGATGCGCTAGAAAATATTACTCATTCCATTTGTACCATGGAATTTGAAAACAATCGCCCACTTTATGAATGGATTTTGGATCAAGTTTATCCGGAACCCCATCCGAGACAAATTGAATTCGCCCGATTAAACCTCGGTTATACAATGATGAGTAAAAGGATGCTTTTACAGTTAGTTAATGAAGGAATCGTTGAATCTTGGGATGATCCCCGCATGCCCACTTTATCCGGGCTTCGAAGAAGGGGTTATACCCCTGCGGCCATTCGTGATTTTTGTGAACGAATTGGAGTCGCTAAAGCGAATAGCCTGGTTGATATGGCCTTTTTGGAGCATTGTCTCAGGGAAGATCTAAACGCAAATGCACCACGAACAATGGCTGTTCTTCGTCCATTAAAGGTGGTTATAGAAAATTATCCGGAAGATCAAATTGAAGAACTAGATGCAGTAAATAATCCGCAAGACCCAGAACCAGACACACGAAAAATACCTTTCGGGCGTGAAATTTATATAGAACAAGAAGATTTTATGGAAGATCCACCTAAAAAATTCTTTAGATTAGCACCGGGTAGGGAAGTACGCTTGCGCTCCGCCTATTTCATCACTTGTACAGATGTGATCAAAGACGAGGCAGGTAATGTCATCGAAGTAAGGGCAACCTACGATCCGAATACTAAAGGCGGTTCTGCTCCGGATGGGCGCAAAGTAAGGGCAACCTTGCATTGGGTCTCAGCCACGAACTCTTTACCTGCAGAAGTTAGGCTCTACGATTCTTTATTTACAGTTGAAGAACCATCAATAGATGCCCTAGCCGAGCAGCTTAATCCCAACTCTTTAGAAGTATTAACAAACGCCCGCGTTGAGGAAAATCTTGCGCAGGCAGTACCAGGTGATAAGTTTCAGTTCGAACGCCAAGGTTATTTTTGCGTAGATAAAGATTCTACTAAGGGGAACTTAGTTTTTAATCGTACAGTCGCGCTTCGAGATACTTGGGCCAGAACGAATAAATAGCTGTCAAACGAAAGGGATGCTCCCGTAGGGGAACATCCCTTTATTAAATGTTAATATTTAGTTCTTAGACCGTCTAAAACTTGCTTAGCGTATTCTTGCGCTCCAAAAAGCGAAGAATCCCTATAGTTTCCGCACTCTTTAGCGGTGGTTGCCGGCACATAATCAGCAGATATTACTTTTTCCAAGGCTTTTATCAAGGCCTTTCCCACATCTTCAATGGGCGCTTTACCCAATCGAATCAAATAAAAGCCTGTTCTACAGCCCATGGGTGATAAATCTATTACATCGGCTAATTCCTCGCGAATAAAGCCTGCTAAAAGATGCTCTAAGGCATGCACTGCTCCGGTGGGCATTATATCCTCATTGGGCTGAGTAAATCGCAAATCGTATTTCGTAATATAATCACCACTGGGGGTTTCGAAAATTTCGCTTTGCCTAACAAAAGGGGCATCTACTTTTGTATGATCTAACATGAAGCTCTCGACCTGCATTTTCGTCATGTTTTCACCTACTTATAATCATTTTACTGCGGTATTTAATTCTTTAATTAAATTTTGTATTGCTTTTCCCGATGCTCTGCGATTTAGGATTTCGGCCGAATCCAATTCTTTATTCCAATAGATTTGATTAGCATTGACATTATTATCAATTGTGGCTCCTTCTAATGAGGCGCCGGCAAATACGCCTTTACTTAAGGAATAGCTATATATTGCCGCTTCAAATTTAAGATCCGTACCCGCTTCAGCCGAACGGCCCATTGGACCAACCGCTACAGACATACTTCCTCCAAGAGTAATTTTACCCTTTTCAAGGTTTTCCATTCCCCGTTCCGTTGTGATAACCAAAACCAATGAAGTTGATTGTAGCCCGATTTGTAGACCATAGGATAATCCTTTTATTTGAACAAAAAATGGACCGTACCAAGTCTTTTTTACCGGATCATATCTCAAGATTAAGCCTTCGCCGTAGCGTCCACCTAAGCCAAAACCAACTTTAACAACTGATGGGAAAATTGCAACCCCGTAGGCTTTCTTTAGAATACTTTGCATTTGTTCAGAATCGGGTTCTCCGGCAATTTCTTTGAAAACCAGCACGGCATCTTCTAAAAGCTTGTCTGGATTTTTACTTGCTCCGGCGGGAATTCCAAGGCAAAGTACGATTATAAGTGTGCTAACTACAATGCGTTTCATTCTCGTTCCTCCTCGAAGTTTTAAACTCTTTTTGCCCCGAATATAGATGAGAGAGAGGGGGGAGTAATATGCCACGATGGATAATTGTAATTGTACCAAAAAAACTTGGTTGGTCAATAATAATGTTAGTTTGTTGTCTGGGGCTACTATTCTATTTTGGTTCAGAGCCTATGGCAATCTACACTTTAAATTTAGCAAATAGCGAGATTAAATACGATATAATGCTTGATCCCGGACACGGAGGTATAGATCCCGGTGCCATTGGTAAGGGAGATATATATGAGAAACATTATGTCCTAGATATAGTTCTGCAAATGGCGGAGATTTTAGAGGATCAAGGATTAAAAGTTGGTTTAACGCGCGATCACGATCGCGATGTAAGTCACTTAGTTGATAAAGGAACCCGTCATAGGCGTGATTTATTAGGTAGATTTAAATTAATGAACCAAGCTAAGTTAGGGATAAGCGTTCATGCGAACGCGACTAAGGATCCCACCGAGTCCGGTGCCATAGTGTTTTACATGAAAGATCGCTATATTGATAAAGTCTATGCTCAAATAGTTCTGGAAGAACTAGAAAAGGTACAAGTGTTGAACGAACGTAAAGTCGTTCCTAGAAACACATTGATTCTATTAAAAGCAAATCCACCTGTTATCTTGGTCGAAGTGGGTTTTATGACAAACCCAACTGATTTAGAAAAATTAGGTGATCCGCAATTTCGTACCAACTTAGCACATGCCTTATCTGATGGCATTATTAAGTTTGTTCAGTGGCGATCGGCTGAGAAAACCGAAAATTCAATTTAGATTAGATTTAAAAGACGTTGGATAACTCTATTTAGCTCGGGAATAATCTCTAAAAGATACTGATTAAAATCTTTAGGTGCAGAGTTATCCGCTTGATCTGAAATTGCTCTAATAATAATGTGCGGAATTTGATTAAGATGTGCCACTTGAGCTATTGCAGCCCCTTCCATTTCCACACACATTGTATCCGGAAAGAATTCTAAGATGCTCTTTTTTTGTTCTGTTGAAGCCACAAATTGATCTCCGGATACAATAAGTCCCCTGTGAACTCTTTTTTGACCTAACTCATCTCCGGCAGCTTGAATACACAATTCAACCATTCTGGAATCGGCTAAAAACACGCTTGTTTTCAAGCGGGGAATTGTACCCATGGGGTATCCGAAATATCGGGCATCAAAATCATGTTGAAGAGAGCTCTGTCCCACAACAAAATCGGCGATGCGGACTTTTGGGCTTACGCCTCCGGCAACACCTGTATTAATAATAAAATCGGGATTAAAAGTATTGATAATATATTGCGTTGCCAAAGCAGCATTAACTTTTCCAATTCCGCATCTTGCTATGATGACTTCTTTTTCGCTCAATATTCCTGTGAAAACCGGGAGATCAGGTAAATTGGTTTCGTGCTCATTAATATTAAGTAAATTTTGATAAAGGGCTTCCACTTCTTCTTCCATTGCCCCAATAATAGCCACTTTGTTAGCCATCCTAGCTCACCTCAAATTTAGTTTATCATAGGGGAAAGAGGTCGTAAAGGAAGGTAAGACAAATAATATGTCGTATTAGATTATAACAGCGAATATATACAGAAGGAGATGCTAGTGTTGGGTCAATTGAAACTTATTACGAAATATACGGAAGAATTCGTAACGAAAAATGAAGTAGAAGCATTGGTAGAACCTATTGCTTTAGCCCATAGACAGTTGCATGAAAAAACGGGTTTAGGCAGCGATTTTCTAGGATGGGTTGATCTTCCCGTCGACTATGATAATGAAGAATTCGCGAGGGTTAAGGCGGCAGCAAAACAGATCGGAGAAGACTCCGAAGTTCTAATCGTAATCGGCATAGGTGGCTCTTATTTAGGGGCTAGGGCGGCAATTGAAATGCTTTCCCATTCTTTTTATAATCTTTTGCCCGTGGATAAAAGAAAAACACCACAGATTTATTTCGCTGGACATGCCATTAGTGGAACGTATCTGCAGGATCTCATAGACCTTGTCAAGGATAAGGATTTTTCAGTTAATATTATTTCAAAATCGGGAACCACAACGGAACCTGCAATTGCCTTTAGAATATTTAAGGAGTTATTAGAGCAAAAATACGGTGTGGAAGAAGCCAAAAAGCGTATTTACGCCACTACTGATAGTTCAAAGGGTGCTTTAAAGGGGATGGCAGATGCAGAAGGTTATACAAGCTTTGTGATCCCCGACGATGTTGGAGGACGTTATTCTGTCTTGACTCCGGTTGGGCTACTCCCAATTGCAGTTGCGGGCATAGACATAGATGAAATGATGCAAGGCGCAGCTACTGCCCGGGAATTATACAGCCTTTCTAGCGTTTGGGAAAATGCCGCTTATGAATATGCTGCCATCCGTAATATTTTATATCGCAAAGGTAAAACCACCGAAGTTCTAGTTAACTACGAACCAGCTTTGCAGTATTTTAACGAATGGTGGAAACAGCTCTACGGGGAAAGCGAAGGCAAGGACCAAAAGGGCATCTTTCCCGCTAGTGTTAACTTCACTACAGATCTTCATTCTTTGGGTCAATTCATTCAAGATGGAACACGAAATCTCTTTGCCACAACCCTATGGGTTGAAGAACCGAGAAAAGATTTAACCATCACAGAAGCCGGTAATGATGCCGACGGATTAAACTATCTAGCCGGAAAGTCCTTAAGCTACGTTAACAATCAGGCTTTTCGTGGGACCATCTTAGCTCATACAGATGGTGGAGTTCCCAATTTGATCATAGAAATACCCGGTCTAGGGTCTAAGTACTTTGGACAAATGGTTTATTTTTTTGAAAAAGCTTGCGCGATAAGTGGATATTTGCTCGGAGTCAATCCGTTTGATCAACCCGGGGTAGAAGCTTATAAAACAAATATGTTCGCTCTTTTAGAAAAACCAGGTTTCGAAGCAGTGCAAAAAGAACTGCAAAGAAGGTTAAGATAAGGAGTGATTCGATGCAACCTGAGTTATACCCCTTAAAATTTGAGTCTATATATAAGGATAAGATTTGGGGTGGAAGAAAGTTCTCGGAGATATTAGGTCGCTCTTTACCTGAGGGATTAATTGGGGAAAGTTGGGATGTGGCGGCCCACAATCACGGGGCGAGTATAGTCAGTAATGGAGATTTAAAAGGAAAAACCCTGGTTGAACTCGTGGATTTATACGGTGAAGAGCTACTAGGTCATAAGGGGATTAATCCTCAAAGTAAATTTCCTTTATTATTAAAGCTTATAGATGCAAATGATGATTTATCCGTTCAAGTACATCCGGACGATATTTACGTAGCAAAGCACGGAATTGACGCATGGGGCAAAGCCGAAATGTGGTATGTTGTTCATGCCGAACCGGAGGCTTGGATAATATGGGGTTTGCGAGAGGGCGTCACGAAAGAAGAAATGTCCAAGGCCCTAGAATGTGGTGGAGAAGCAGTTCTCGATTGTTTAAATAAGGTGTACGTTAAACCCGGAGAAGTTTATCCCATATCGGCGGGTTTGGTTCATGCCCTTGGTGCGGGCGTAGTTGTTTTTGAAGTTCAACAAAATTCCGATACAACTTTTCGCTTTTATGATTGGGATCGTTTAGACGATCAGGGTAGACCGAGGGATTTGCATTTAGAACAGGCGTTAGAAGTTACTGATTTTTCGGAAAATCACAAAGATCCCGCTTATCAATTTAGTAGGTGCGAGAAATATTTTAAGTTAAACATTTTAGAGCAACCTAAAAATTTCTCCATGGATTTAGATGATAGCTTTGCTATTCTAACCGTATTTCGCGGGAAAGCTGAAGTTACGGTAAATGGGGTTGTTACGGAGATGGAATCAGGTCAATCCCTTTTGGTGCCCGCCTGTCTAGGAACATGTGCGGTAAGCTCAAACGGAATTGTCTTGAGTAGTTCCTTGCCATAGTTATTAATAATTGTTTCATTGAAAGGAAGAAGAATTATGCTTACTGTAACACCAAAAGCAGAAACAATGCTAAAGGATATGCTTGCAAAAAGCGATTTAGAAAACCCAATGGTTCGTCTTTTTGTAGGGGGATTTGGTTGAGGCGGTCCCACTTTTGGTATGTCTCTGGATGAGACAAAAGAAGAAGATGATACACTTGTCGAAGTTAATGGCATTAACTTCTTATTAGATCCACAAGCACATAAATTTGCCTCAGGTGCCACCGTTGATTATTCTAAGACAATCTTCGGTTCGGGCTTCACTGTAAAAAGTGCCCGTGGTGGTAATTGCTAGCACTTTAAAGCAACTTTCTTTTAGAATCGTACTTCTTTGAGGAATATTTTAACTATGGAAGTGAAACAATAGACATGATCTCTATTCAAAAGGAGGAATGTCTTTTGGTCGATAATGTTAATTGCAGTGTCAATAACTGCCATTACTGGACTCAAGGTAATATCTGCGGGGCTTCAAGTATTATGATTACAGCAGATCATGTCGGGTATGATAAACCCGATTCCTTTGATGCCCCTCAAGCTTCAACTGCACCACCATCACCGGTTGATTCCTGTATGGAAACTTGTTGTAAGACTTTTGTGCCAAAAGGGTCAGAGCACATCGAAGAAGATGGAGTTTATAAATAGCGAAATTGATAAGAGACCGTAAGAATTACTTTGCGGTTTCTTTTCGTTGTACACGGGTTTCTTAATGGTGTAGAATAAATGGGGAGGTATTGTATGCTAGATAACCCTTATATTCTCACCACAATTGTTAAAGAGGAAGAACATGGTTTAATGGTAAAAGAGATCGTTTATGGTAGGTTAGATTTGAGCCGCGGCTTACTTAGAAGGATGAAAAGAGGCGGAGGAATATACCTAAACGGAAAACGAGATTATCTTAGTAGACGTGTTGTGGCCGGCGATATGATTCAGATTGAGTTTTTCGACGAAGAGACCTCAATGGAACCTGAAAACATTCCACTAAACATAGTTTATGAAGATGATTACTTGCTAATCGTAAATAAAAACGCAGGAATGGCGGTGCATCCCACGGGTGTATATCAAGAAGGCACATTAGCAAATGCCATCGCCCATCATTGGCTAAAAATAGGTCTTTCCAGTAAAGTGCGTTTAGTGCATAGAATTGATAAAGATACTTCTGGTTTGATTTTAGTGGCAAAGGAGCCATATACGTTGCAAAGACTTCTGCAGCAGTTAGAGAAAGGTGAATTGGTTCGCGAATATCTAGCTGTTGTACAAGGTAAACCACAAGATTCCAACGGTATAATTACCGCGCCTATTGGTCGCTCAAAAGATCATGGTGTTAAACGCTCCATAACTAGTGATGGAAAAAAAGCATGTACAATTTACGAAACTTTAAGTGGTAACATAAAAGCCAGTCTTTTAAGACTTCGTTTAGAAAGCGGTCGAACCCATCAGATACGCGTTCACTTAGCAAACTTAGGTCACCCACTGTGGGGAGATCCCTTATATGGTACGCCCCTACCGGATCTAGAAGGCCAAGCATTGCATGCTTGGCGTCTAAAGTTCATTCATCCGAGAACTTTGGTAACTCTAGATATTACTTGCCCTTTACCTAAAAATCTCTTGCAAATTTGGAGAAAAGTAGGGCTGACCGGAGATTAATTTAGAGGTACCACATCAAAACTATTAATTAACCAATCGTCCTCTCCCGGAATGAGTCCCATATTTAATAGCAATCTCAGATTGTCAGAATGGGGTACTAAAATTGTAAGGCTTAATGGTTCGGCTACCACGTATTGCAATGACCAAGCATTTTGAGTGTTGAGACTTAGAATCAGCTCTTTAATTTCTTTTCGGTTAACTTCCAGATCTAAAAAAGTTTCAATACGTTTAAAATCGCGTGTTTCCACAGCGTATCTCAATCTTTGCACGAAATTGTCCAGAAACGCTCTTAATTCTTCCGGTACCCAGGAACCGTAGGGCGTTAATATGAATTTCTCGAGACGTAGTTTGCCCCCATAATCTTTCCAAGCCATGGTGGCTAAAAATTCGCGACCCACATCTGTAGACAAAAGAATTTGAAATTCATCTTCCATAAAACCCGGTTCGGAGAGGAACTTACTGCCAACGGCACCATAACTAAATGGTAAACTCGCTAAATAGGTCGCCAGATCCGAGTCTTTTAGATCATCCCCCAATTGAATCTTAATCTCTTCCTCTTGTCTTTTGCTAATGGAGTTAACGAGCCTGAGAACTTGCACTTGAATTCGTGATAGAAGTTCCGGTGCTATTTCGGTTCCTATGTCTGCATGGTTTCTTTTCACATCAGATGATTTCGGCGGTTTTTGCTTAACAGTAAATACACTACCGCCTTTCCAAGTTGTGACGTTAAAAGATTCGCGCTCAGTCACGTCCATTATGTTAGCGCTAATAACCTCCCATTTTTCAGGCAAACGAACACTAATAGTGGGATCTTGAATTGGA
>DUPA01000042.1 GCA_012838515.1 Natronincola sp.
AAAATAAGGGCAATCGCAAACATAATCAACTGACGGTTTGTTATAAATACAAAGCCTAACTGAATGCGTTTAAATGGAATTACCTGTGGGAATGGCTTAAACTCGGCACCAAACCCGATTTGCGCTACGTTTTGTAAAAGAAGAGAAGCCCCGATTGCAGTAATAAGTGCCGTGATTCTAGGTGAATTACGCAATGGTTTGTAAGCAATGCGTTCTAACACAACACCGACTAAAGCAGTCAAAGCCATGGAAACAAGTAAAGCCGGTATAAGGGGTAATTGCCAGCTGGTCAATGCGTAGAAGCCGAAATAGGCTCCGAGCATATACATTTCTCCATGGGCAAAGTTTATTAATTTTATAATTCCGTATACCATTGTATAACCAAGAGCAATTAAGGCATAAACACTACCCAGTGCTAAGCCGTTAATTAACTGTTGGCCCAGCAACGTATACCAAGTCACAAAATCACCTCATCAAAGAGAATTGTAAACAAGTGGAGGGCTGTGTATGAAACACAACCCCACACCTTAATTTCCTGAAAATACCTTTACGCCTTAATTTTAGGGATCAATCTTATCAACTAAAACACTTTCGCCGTCCTGTATCTGTAAAATTACTACAGATTTTACAGGAGTGCCTTCCGGATCCATGTTAATGGTACCTGTGGCAGCTTGAACATTGGCTACTGTGCCCATGGCATCTTTGATTGCTGCGTGATTAATTGACGAAGCTTCTTTTAAAGCAGCTTGTGTAATTAAAATTGCATCATAGCCAAGTGCTGCAAAAGCATCTGGACCGCTACCGTACACTTCTTTGTATTTGGCAATAAACGCCTGTGTGGAAGCTGTCTGGTCTTCGTTAGAATAATGGTTAACATAGTAACCACCTTCTTCATATCCTCCGGCCAATTTGGCTAGTTCGGGGGAATCCCAACCGTCAACACCTAAGAACGGTATGTCCATACCCATTTGACGACTTTGCATCATGATGGGACCGGCCGCTGAATAATAATCAGGAATAAAAAGCCCCTGAGGATTGCGCATGGCAATGGAAGTGAGTTGCGCACTAAAATCGTTATCATTTGTGGCGTAAGATTCTACAGATATGACCTTTCCACCGAGATCCTCGAACTTCTTGCGGAATGAATTCATTAAGCCTGTAGAGTAGTCATTTCCCACATCATAAATGATAGATACACTGTCAAGTTTTAAGTTCTCTCTTGCGAATTGAGCCATGGTTTCGCCTTGGAAAGAATCCTTATAGGCTGCTCGGAAAATCATATCACCAATCGAAGTAATCGTATCGCCGGTACCTGTAGGTGTAATCAAGGGAACACCTGCAGCTTGAGCAATGGGCGATGCCGCTAGTACACATGGTGTAATAACAGGACCCATAATAACTTCTACTCTTTCTCTATCAATTAAACGTCGAGTAATATTGGCCGCTTCTGTTGCATCTCCTTTGTCATCAAAAATAATGAGCTTGATTTCGCGACCATTAATACCGCCCGCTTCATTAATTTGATCAACACCCATTACAATGGCATTTCTAACCGAAATACCATAAGTGGAAACTGAACCGGTAAGGGGTGTAATTAGTCCGACTTTTATAGGCTCTTCGGCTAAGGCTGGAACAGCCATTGTCAAAAGAAGTATCCCTAGTAAGACCATTGTAAACCATTTGAATTTCATCTGTGCTTTAGACATAAGACCCACCTTCCTTTTTATCCTTAAAATCTTTGATTTTACTGATTCTTCTCCGTTTATCGCAATTATCCTCCTTCATATTTAGCGACTTTCGCAACGCTTTACCAACTTCGCTATGAAATAAGGTATTTTGCATTAACTTAACAATTATTTTCCCTAATTTGGAAGTGCTGCATTACTAATAGCAATAATATCACGCGAAAATTACGAATATCCATCCCTTTCAGACTAAATAATAAGAAAAACAAAACACCGCGTTCAACAACACGATGCCTTGTTTTAAAGAAGCAATAAACCAAAAGGCCAACTGCTTCTGGTGATTAATTTATTTGCCAAACTAATTCTTTCGCAATACCGCATCTGCCAAACAACGTTGTACGTACTAAGATACTTTCTAATAGAATACCAGATTCTATTCTATTTGACAACCGTTAAGGTAAAGTTCCACATCCTGGTAACAAGGTTAGCCCCACTCTTAAAGATTAAAAACTTTTGCGGCATTGTCATGCATGATCGCCTTTGCGTATTCTTCTGCCGCATCTCGGTGCATTAATCCCGCATCAATACGTTCTTGTAATACTGAGGATAAAACATGCAAAAACGCCAATTTTGCTCCAAAACTTTCTTCACTAACATGCGTATCGCAACCCCAAATCACGCGATCGGCATCACATACGTCAATTAATTGGTGTAGAAGATTACTTGCTGCAGTAGTTGAAATAATAGGTAGCCAGCATATGTCAGCCCAGACGTTAGGATAAACGTGCGTCAATCCGGCGATATCGCCAACCCATGGGAAACTTCCGTGCATTAATAAAAATTTCGTATCCGGATTACGTTCAATTAGAGACTGTAGCTCGATGGCACCGCTTTGCTTCATTAATCCTAAACCCGTGTGAACTTGAATGGGTAAATTAAGTCGTGCCGCTTCTGAACATACATGATCAAATATATAGCTTTGAAATTTTTGGATATCATCCAAAGACGCTCCCTTTTCCATACCTTTTTGAGCCTCTTTTGCAGAAGCCTTTGGGAAATGTAAAGAACGATCATAAGCAAGCGCGCATTTTAGTCCCACAGATCCACGAACCTTTGCTTCGTGGAGCACTTCGCTTAGAAAATGTACATACTCTTCAATAGAAGTTATGCTTCGATTATGCATTATCTGTATATTAAGCCCGTTATGATCTTTAGCTTTAAAATCATAACCATAAAAGAAGCTATTAAAGCGATAAGCAGCTTTGAATATCTCCGGATGCCCATTGTCTTGCCCGGGGTTCCAGTACGTATCTTGCACCACTGCTTCGTAGCCGCAGTTTTTTCGCTGAATATTAAGATGCCAAGTTTTATCTTGATGGGCGTTAATTATTGCCTCATCATAGATGCTCCAAGAGTTTGCACTTAAAGGTTGCTCAATTTCATATAATTCCATCAGAGACTTCTCTAACCACACAAAGTAACTGCGAGAGCGCACCGCCTTGAGCCACGCATCAACTGCTCCCTTATTTGAAACGTCCTCGGGAATCAATTTACCACACCAAGCCACATACGAATTACGGAGTACACCCTCAAGATCTAAACCATGGTGAACAAAATCTGGGCGATGGTGGGCGTGGGAATTAATTATTGGCTCATTTTTTAATTTATGCGCGAAACTGTGTTTATCCATGCCAGCCCCCTATTCTTGCATATCTATCTCTTCGATAACACTTAACGCTTGTTCTATAGCAACGGCCACCGCTTGTACACACTTGGGGTTTATGCCCTTTATTGACCCTTTTAGTTGAGTGCCCGGCATATGTCCTAGAATTTCCTTGCAAAGCTGAGTGCCCATTTGCTCAACAAAACCATCATTAATCTTGCGGCTAATGTTCATGGCTTTATTTTTTCCTGCAACATCGCCGGGTTCTGTTCTGCCAACATAAATGCCTATAATAGTTATTGCACCGCTAAGGGCACCACAAACGGAGCCCGTGCCCGCAACACCGCCCCCGAAACCGGTGACAGCAGAGATCGGTGCGTCAAGGTCCAACACCTGTGAAAGACCCCAAAAAACACCTTCGGCACAGTTATAACCTTCTTCTCGCTTTGTATTTACCTCGTGTAATAGTTCGATCAATCGTTCCTTCTTCATGACGATTTATCCTCCCACAACCACTTTTGTAAACGTTCAATGCGGAACTTCGTCACAAGCTAATGTTTTCCTTTATCCAAAAGAATCCTAAGACATAAGACAGCGTCTTGTATCTTGGTTCTAAAATAAGCTGCTTAGTAGGAGGAGAGATGATGACCAAAACGAAAACAATCTTTAAGAGGGGAGGGAACTGAGGTGGATTTTGAAAGGGACATAATTGAGCAAATAGACAAAGTTTTTGCAGATGCTTGGGAAGGCGGCAGAAACACCCTATATGAACACGAGGTATACGAAATCCTAAAAAATATTGGGATTGCAGTTCCGCAGTATATTTTCGTTCGGAATTATGAGAGTATCAACGAAAAACTCTTACGTCAATTCCGCCACGAAGTTATGATTAAAGTAGTTTCCCCGGATATAGCCCACAAACAGAAGGTGGGTGGCGTTAAAATTGCTAGGCGTGTGGAACCGTTATTTTTACAACGTGCCTTGAGGCGTATGGAGCGAAATATTCTATCTTTATTTTCCCATGAAGAAAAGCCGAGAATAGATGGATTTCTCCTTGTGGAATTTATTGAATATAGCCAGGCAATCGGAAATGAATTTATGATTGGCTGCGAAGAAGATTTAAGCTTCGGACCGGTTGTGGCAGTTAGCAAAGGTGGTTCAGATGCGGCGTTTTTCGCCAAATATTACGACTCGGCTAACGTATTTTTACCGCCGTTAAATCAAAAACAATCGTTGACCCTTGCTAATTCGTTAAAAATCGTTAATAAATTCAAGGAAGGCGGGCACCCCGAATATATAACTTTTATGGCTGAGGCCATTTCAGCCTACAGCAAGCTCGCACATCATTATTCTATCGCATCGAAAAACAAACCGAAGTATTTCATTAAAAAGATGGAAATTAATCCATTGGTCATTACAGACAATCGAAGGTTTATCGCCCTTGATGGTTATGCCGAGTTCGCTCCGGCCAATAAAGGGCAGCAACTTACCTTTTCAGTTTGTGACTCATATCTAGAACATTTCTTCAGACCAAAAAATATAGCAATCATTGATGTTTCCACCTCCCCCGACGATAGTGACGTGGGTAGGGTAATAACAAAAAGAATGCAGTGGTCATGATTTCGGAACTACTGCACGACTTGCCTTACGCAGAGTTTGATAAGCGTCTGGATGACCTGAATGCAACGAACTTAAGAATTATGGGTCCGAATAGCATGGGTGTGTTGTTCGCTTCGTGTAGCGGTGACGGAGATATCAACACCCTTTTTACAAAGCAAGGTGGTTTTGGCCGAAGGGTTAGATGACTTTTATGATCTTTTGCGGATCTTTGCCCTATTGGGCAAAAAGATTCCCTCAGGCAATAGGATCGCCGGAGTAGTCAATGCGGGATTTGAATCTACAGTTGCCATTAAAGAGCTAAAAAAATCTTGAACTTGCTCAGCTAAATACGAAAACAATGGTAGGCTATCCGTCTATACAAATGTACGATCCGCAATAAAATCTTTAGATACATTTGTGCATTATTATGAAAATAAATAACACCTTAAGGAGATGCCCATGTTCTTTTTGATTTCAATTTACCTCGCATTCATCAGCCTAGGACTACCCGACACTTTATTAGGATCATCGTGGCCATTTATTACGGTTGCCTTTAATATTCCCGTTGGTCACGGGGGCTTTATTGCCATGATCATTGCTCTGGGAACAATAATCTCCAGCCTCTTAACGCATATATTAGTCAAGCGTTTAGGAACGGGCAAAGTAACTGTTATTTCAGTTACCATGACAGCGGTAGCCCTTCTAGGATTTTCAATGGCACCATCCTTTGGATATCTAATAGTCTTCGCGATTCCCCTAGGACTTGGAGCAGGTGCAGTCGACTCCGCGTTAAATGACTTTGTGGCAAGGCATTATGCAGCAAAACATATGAATTGGTTGCATTCTTTTTGGGGTGTTGGAGCATTATTGGGTCCCGCCTTAGTTGCTTTGCTTACTAACCAAGGATATTCGTGGCGTAGTGGCTATTTTAGCGTTTCCATAATACAGTTCGCTTTAGTGGCCTTGTTACTATCATCACTTTCCATGTGGAAAAAATTCGAAGTTACAGAAAATCATAATGAAGACAACCCAATTAACCCCCAACCGAACGGTATGTTCTCTCCTTTCAAAGCAAAAGGCGCACTTTTAGCCTTGATGGCATTTTTTCTGTATATTGTTGTTGAAGGGACTTTGGGTCTATGGGGTGCAAGCTACTTAGTTGCCACAAAAAAGGTTCTCCCTCAAGTTGCAGCGGCGGGCGTTTCTTTCTTCTTTTTAGGACTTACTGCGGGACGAATGCTTAGCGGCTTTGCATCGACGAAATTTTCAAATGAAACCTTAATTCGTTTAGGTGCCCTGTTAGTCATTGGCGGGCTTATGGTACTTCTCTTACCGCTTCCGAATTTTATGATAATTTTCTTCCTGGTGGTCATTGGCTTAGGACTTGCACCAATCTTTCCTTCGTTACTGCACCAAACACCCATTTACTTTGAGGGACATGATACACAGGCCGCCATGGGTCTCCAAATGGCTTTTGCCTACACGGCGAGCATAATTATGCCACCAATACTCGGGCAGCTTTTTTCAAGAGTATCCTTTTCCCTACTACCCATGACTTTGCTTTTATGTGCCTTAATTATGCTCATTTGTACTAATAGATTGGCTTCTATACACGCTAACTAATCTTGCGGCGGGCTTTTTACCCGCCTTTTTTGTTTAGTAATCTGGGAGCACTCCACTTAATTCCCATGGCACCTAAAGGTGCGGTAATTAATATGGCCAGAACCGAAATTGCCAAGATTGCGTTTCCACTTGAAACACCCATGGCAAGGGGTAATCCACCTATAGCTGCTTGAACTGTTGCCTTAGGAGTATAAGCGATCGCGCAAAATATTCTTTCTTTCACATCCAAGTTTGTTCCCAAAGTGGATAAAAATACGCCGAAACTTCGGCCGGCTAGGCCAATAAAAATTATGGCGATTCCTAAAAACCCAACCTCTAAGGAAACTTGAAGATTAACGGCGGCACCCACAAGGGCAAAAAGGATGATCTGGGCAAAGACCCATATTTCCCCCAAACCTCGAGATAAATTCCTTCCTAAATCACCATCTTTTTTAGAAATGGGTATGCCCATGGCCATAACTCCTAGCAAACTTGCAATACCGAGCCATTCACCTAATTCATAGTAGAGCATTGCGCAAGTTAGTAAAAGTAAAAGTTTTTCTGTGCTTTTATTAGTTAGAAGCTTAAGTTTAAAAAACTTCAATAGCAAAAAAACAGCCGCAAAGCCACCTACAATCCCAAGGCAAATACCCATGGGTATTTTCAAAATTTCAACAAGAAA
>DUPA01000043.1 GCA_012838515.1 Natronincola sp.
GTCCCTGCTCTGTACTGGCTAAACCGGTAGGCTGTTCGATTACCAAATTTGCAGTCAACTGTGGATTGACCATACCCAAATTCATGCGGGCCAATTCTTCGATTCTGGCCAAAGAACGCTTTGATTCTAATTCTATCATTAAATGCTTATTTCTTTGTATTAACTCATTTACCTGCTCGTCCAGATAAGCTATTTCTGTATTCAAATTATAAGAAACCACTTGTAATTGAATATAGGAAAGTGCCACCGCCACGCAGCAAGCTGCCACAATGCAGATTTTCACCGTAACCGGAACAAAGCGACGCTTTGGTTTTCTTCGTGTATTTCGCACCGGTTGCACTTCTTCGCCATAATAATAAGATTCTGCAAGCTTTCTCGCTGCGGTCATAATAACCCTCCTTAAAATTTCTCAATGACTCTTAATTTTGCACTACGGGATCTCGGATTACTTTCCAGTTCTTCTTCTGAAGCCGTAATGGGTTTACGGTTAACTAGTCTTGCTGTTTGTTTCTGCCCGCAAACGCACATGGGTAAATTTGGTGGACATTCACATCTGCCCAAAAGGCTTTGAAAATAGTTTTTTACTATTCTATCTTCGAGGGAATGAAAGGTAATAACGGCCAATCTCCCTAAAGAATCTAAAACCTCAACAGCTTGCGTTAATGCTGACTTTAACGCCCCTAACTCGTCATTTACAGCAATGCGCAGTGCTTGGAAGGTCCTTCGCGCCGGATGGGGCCCGCCCTCTCTAGCCCCTGCAGGAATCGCTTTTTTGATGACGTTCACAAGATCTTCTGTTGTTTCGATTGTGCTTTGCATACGTGCGGTAACTATAAACTGACTGATTCTTTTAGACCATCGCTCTTCACCATATTCCGAAATTATCTTCGTTAGCTCGTCTTCATCATATGTATTTACAATAGTCCATGCATCCAGTGGATTGGTGAGATCCATCCTCATATCAAGCCTTGCACTTTGATGATAGCTGAAGCCGCGTTCACCATCGTCTAACTGAGGTGACGAGACACCTATATCCATTAAAACACCTGTAACCGTCGGGATATTTAATTGTTGCAAAATTGATTTTAAGTCCCTAAAGTTACCATGCACCAAAGTTACCTGTTCTCTATAAGCCTTCAACTGATTTTCAGCACGTTCTAAGGCCTCTTCGTCTTGATCTATACCAATGAGCCTAATGCCCGGCTTCGAAGCCAACACGGCCTTGCTATGCCCTGCCATTCCCAATGTGCAATCAACATATATGCCGCCGGCCTTCGGTTTTAAAGCTTGAATGGTTTCCTCAAGTAATACCGATTCATGCGTGAATTGCATTTAAGCCCACCCTTTACTTAAATTCCTAAGTCCACTATATTTTCTGCTATGTCTTCAAATGCCTCCTCGGCACATTCTACATAAGAATCCCACTTCTCTTTACTCCAGATTTCAACTCGATTTGAGACTCCAATGACCACAGCATCCTTTTCGATGGTGGCAAATTCCCTAAGATTAAGGGGTAAGTTGATGCGTCCTTGTTTATCAAGTTCGCATTCGGTAGCACCTGAAAACAAAAAACGAACAAACTGCCTGGCACCACCTTTAGTCAGTGGCAAAGTTTTTAATTTTGTTTCTAGTGCACTCCATTCTTCAGAGGGAAATAGGAAAAGACAATTATCTAAGCCTCTGGTTAAAACAGCCCCTTCTCCTAATTCTTCGCGAAATTTGGCAGGAATAATCAAGCGCCCTTTAGCATCTAGGCTATGTTGATATTCACCCATGAACATTCCCGCCACCCCCTTGTACAATTTCCCCACTTTCCCCCACTATCTACCACATTGCTGACCATATTCGTTGAATTTAGGGGATATCCTTCTTCTTTTTCAAATTTAACATAAAAAAACCTGAATACTTTTCGTATTCAGGTGAAATATGCAAACTGAGTGAACCGATAAGCCGAGTTCTGTCGTGGATGATCATCTATCTAGGACCTCAGTTACCTAAGATCTCATGCGGTCAACCCGGAAGTGATACGAGACGGGCAGCCTCTTCTTCCCTATTTAACCTTGCTCCGGATGGGGTTTACCTAGCCGATTAGTCACCTAATCGCTGGTGAGCTCTTACCTCACCTTTTCAGCCTTACTCATAATGACTTTGTCATTAAAGAGCGGTTTGTTTCTGTGGCACTAGCCTTAGAGTTGCCTCCACTGGGCGTTACCCAGCACCCTGCCCTTTGGAGCTCGGACTTTCCTCAAAGTATTACTTCGCGATCATCTGGTTCACTCAACATGTTTATTATAACACACGACCTATTGCTTTTAAAGGTAAAATGGATCTTCACCGCATTCTTCCAAAACATTGATATTGTGACCAAATTCTTCCACCAAGAATTTCGATACTTCAGAAACCATAATTTTCTCAGTGGCAAAATGACCTGCATCAATTACGGCCAAGCCTAAACCGGCTGCATCGATTGCGTCATGGTACGAAAGATCTCCTGTAATAAAAACATCGGCACCTCGAATTTTAGCGTTACTTATAAAATCGCCGCCCGAGCCGCCAACTACCGCACAAGTGCTAACAGTTTGTCCAACATCGCCTATGACCCGAACCGAAGTATCCCACATTTTATCTAAGGTTTGCGCCAGAACTTTAAGACTAGTTGGCTTGATTTTACCGATTCTTCCCAAACCTACATCCGGAGTGGAATGTGGTATCAAAATCTTTGAATCATTTAAATCTAGCTCCCTGGCTAACCAATGATTTAAACCGAAGGGCGCCTGATCTAAATTGGTATGCGATACATAAATAGCCATATCGTTTTTAATAATCGTTTGGAGCATTTTACCAAGAGGTAGCTCAATATCAATCTTGCGTAGTGGCTTAAAGATAAGGGGATGATGGGAAATTATTAAATCAACGCCCTCAGCCACGGCTTTTTTCAGTATATCTTCAGTAATAGTCAACGTAACTAATACTGTTGATACATTTTGTGTAAAACTACCAATTTGTAGTCCAACGTTATCCCAATCTAGAGCATATTCTAGGGGGGCGAGTTTTTCCATGCTTTTACACAGATCGGCAACAACTATACCCATTTATCTCCCTCTCTTCAAATAAAAAACCACCGGTTTGCACCAGTGGTTAAATTATTAATGTTATGGTGGACCCCCTGGGACTTGAACCCAGGACCAACGGATTATGAGTCCGCTGCTCTAACCACTGAGCTAGGGGTCCAGTTCGGATTTATTATATGGGACGATTCTCTCCGTGTCAATAGTTAGATGAAATTACTGCTCCAAAAAGTCCTTTAATTTCTTACTTCTGCTCGGATGACGTAATTTACGTAAGGCCTTTGCCTCAATTTGCCTTATTCGCTCTCTAGTGACACCGAAAACTTGACCCACTTCTTCTAGTGTTCGTCCACGCCCATCATCGAGCCCAAATCTTAACCGAAGTACTTGCTGTTCCCTAGGTGTTAAGGACTCCAGAACTTGGACGAGTTGCTCCTGTAGCATTGTAAAAGCGGCTGCCTCTGCCGGCGCAGTTGCCTCTTGATCTTCTATGAAATCACCAAGATGGCTATCTTCTTCTTCACCAATGGGTGTTTCCAAGGATACGGGTTCTTGGGCGATTTTCATAATTTCACGAACTCGCTCCACTGTAAGATCCATTTCTTCGGCGATTTCTTCGGGCAAGGGTGCACGACCCAATTCCTGAAGTAGTTGCCTCGAAACCCTTGTTAATTTATTTATAGTTTCCACCATATGCACCGGAATTCTTATGGTTCTGGCCTGGTCAGCTATTGCTCTGGTAATCGCTTGACGAATCCACCATGTTGCGTAGGTACTAAACTTAAAACCCTTGCGATAATCAAATTTTTCTACCGCTTTAATAAGACCCAGATTGCCTTCTTGAATCAAATCTAAGAAATGCATTCCACGACCGACATATCTTTTTGCAATACTTACTACTAAACGGAGATTTGCTTCGGCCAATAGACGCTTTGCTTCATCGTCACCTGCTTCGATTCGCTTTGCAAAAGCAACCTCTTCTTCTGCCGTTAAAAGCGGAACTCTACCGATCTCTTTTAGATACATGCGAACCGGATCATCAAGTCCCACGCCATCGGGAATTGAAAGATCATATTCTTCTTCAGTATCTTCGTCATTTTCAACGACTTCTTCGTCCTCTTCGTCTTCATCCTCATCAGAACGGGGAATCACGTCAACGCCCATGGCAGAAAAACTCTCGTAAATCTCATCAATTTGTTCAGGAAGTAATTCTATATCCTGTAAGCTATCCATTATCTCATCGTAGGTAACCATACCGCGTTTTTTTGCTTTAGCCATTAACTCGTTAATTGCTGCTATATTAGGAATTTCCACTGGACTAATCTCTTTATCGCTCAACATGACAACCCCCTTTCTTTTAATACCTTAAGATTTCGTATTAAGAAGCCCATAGTATTCTTTCAATAAAAAATATAATTCCATACGTATATCAAAACCTTTTCTATCATTCTCCAAAGAAGAAAGTTTTCCCTCTATGTTTTGCAATCTTCGTTTTTTTAACATTAAAAGAAACGATTTTAAATAGTCTTCCCAATTACCGCTTAGATCACCTAAAGATAAAAGCTCACCTGTTAAAGAAGTCCCCCGCTGATCAGATTGACTTTGACTAAATAGATAATATAGGTGCCGATAATCCGGCTGCAAGAAATCTTGATGCGTAACACCAAATTCGCGCAACTCATGCAATCTATCGGGTTCCGCCAACAAACACCTTATAATCTCACGTTCAACTAATTCCTCGCCTTTAGTGCTCTTGGATAAAGGCACATTTTCCTTATTATACTTATATTGCTCCACAAGGTCCCTGTCTATTCCCATATTCTGGTTCACTTCTGCACTAAGGGAATGTTCGGAGATATTAAGTGCCTGAGCACCATAACGAATGTATTCGTCTCGCTCTATAGAATTGGTCATCTTGGCCAGTAATGTTACAACTTCTTTAGAGGCCGCTAATTTTCCTTCTCTAGTTTCCACATCATGTTGCGAAATAATTCTATCCAATTCATATTCCCTAAATGGTTGCGCTAAGTTTAACCATTTATCCACTTGCTCGCTACTATTTTTTTGAACAAAACCATCGGGATCCTCGCCTTCGGCCAACTTAGCGACACGCACCAATAGCCCGTTATCATAAAGTGTCCGAATGCCGTTGAGGGTCGCGTTTTGACCGGCTACATCTCCATCAAAGGCAATTATTGCCTTTGTGCTAAAGCGATTTAATAATTTTGCGTGATTACCGGTAAAAGCGGTACCCAATGAAGCCACAACATTTTTGAACCCTGCAGAAAATAATGCTATTACATCAGTATATCCTTCCACAATTATTGTATAATCGTGCTTTTTTATTTCTTCCTTAGCCCAATTCAATCCATATAGTACATAACTTTTATTAAAAACCGGTGTCTGCGCCGTATTTAGGTATTTTGGTTGGTTAGATCGCATACTTCGCCCGCCAA
>DUPA01000007.1 GCA_012838515.1 Natronincola sp.
ATCTGCGTATCCCTCTTCACTCAATTTCTTAATTAATTCCATGGTATCGCTAAGTGGATGGTACTTAACCCGCGCAACACAGTCGTATTGCACATATACTCCTTCTTCCAACACACTGCGATGATAAACAAGATCAGCGTTTCTATCTAAATGACCAATGCAAATCTTTTCAGGGGCAACGCCTTCCCCTTTGAGAATCTGAGCCTGTTCAAGCCCCATGGTGCCCACATGGGTATGGGTCATGATTGGTATTGCAGTCTTATTACTGACTTTAGCCACAACCCTAAGGAGTTTTTCTTCCAAAGGGGAAATCTTGTAGTACCCAGTACCTGCCTTAATAACACCGGGAAGCACATCGGAATGCTCAACGAAAGGGCCGCAATAGTCATTGACTTCAATTCCTTTTTCCACTTCCCATGTTACAAGCTCAACAATTTGCTCTAGGCTATACTTGTATACAAAGTGGGCCTTATCATAGAGTGCGGCACGGTGAAATCCTGTTACGGCAATCACATGTGCATCAATATCTTTTACGATTTCTTTTAACTCGTTGATTCCTCGGCCCACACCTATGGGCTGCATATCAACGATTGCCTTTCCACCTGCTTCAACGTAGCTTTGAAGCTCGGCTCGGGATTTTTCGATGCTATCGATCCCAAAATCGGCATCTTCTATTACTTCCATACCTCCGTATTTCCATAAGTGATCATGTATGTCGCAAAAACCTAACTGATCAGGAGAAATAGGGCCTTTTACGGTTTTAATTGTCTTCATAATTTTCATCAAACTCCTTGACTAGCTTAGATTAAGCAAGACTTCTTGTTCCAAATAACATCCTTAAGATAATCATTATACCAAGCCATAAAGTACTCCAGTCTGAGTGACCCGGTACATAATTGGTTCCCACTACATATGCCAGTGCTGCAGAACCACAGATGGTCACGATCCCCATAATAAACGTGGCTCCGATAACGCCTTTCCAGCCTCCCCAAGCATTTGCAAATACACCAAGGGTACAGCCTCCAAAGAACAAGGGAATTACACTTGGTATGGCAATTACAGGTGAACCGAACAGAACCAAAAGCCCTACCCCTACAAATTGACCAATGACTGTACATAAAAACCCAAGCAAAGCCGCATTAGGTGCATATGACCAAAACACCGGACTGTCCACTGCAGCAATTGCCCCGGGAACCAGCTTGTCCGAAAATCCTTTAAAAGCAGGAATTAATTCATTTAAAAACATGCGGACACCCGATAATAGCACATAAACACCTACAGCCATGGTTAAACCCTGATTTAAGCCGTAGACTATATAATTAGTACCGCCTGCCTTGGTACCAACAATTTCGGGACCTGCAATCAAGATAATGATAATGTAAATTAAGCTCATAATGATACTATAGGCAACCACAGAGTCTTTGAAAATCGAAAGCCAGCCTGATAGTTCCAATGTTTCGGCACTTTCTTCTTTCTTGCCGAAAAGCCGAGCTAGCTGAGTTGTGATAAGACCGGAAATACATAAATTGTGTCCTAAAGTCAAAGGCGTGTCGCCTAACATAGGTACTAAGAACCTGCGTAAAATCGACGGGAATAACCACCAATAGATTGCACAACTTAATACGGCACTTATAAAAAGTGTTCCACCGGTAAACCCACAAACTTTATAAAGGAAGAAGGTGATAAAAGCCGAGTCACAGTAGGCAACATGTCCCGTGAGAAAGATGGTTTTTATGGGTGTAAATCTTGCTAGAAGTAGGTTAACCACCCAAGCAACGATCATAACCATCGCCACATTACCCATATTAATTACATTCAATTCTTCAATATAGGCGTATACTGCCGTCCACATATCTGTACTTACACCGGTAAGTCCTAAACGCATGGTGAAGATTTGAATTATGGTTTCTGAGGCAATTTTTAATTGACCTGCTCCAATACCCAAAATCAGCATACCTACAATGGCCTTAATAACCGAAACTAAAGTCGCTTTGGCATCTTTTTTAAGGAATATACAACCGATCCATACAACTAGTCCCATAAAAAACGCGGGTGTCTGGAAGATTTGCGTGATAAAAAAGTCTAATATTGTTCTTAACATTTCCTTGGATCCCCTCTCCTGGTTTTAGCGTCTATTAATCGCATCCTGGATAACAAGCATCTAACTTTTCAGCAAATGTTCTTTAGTCAATTGTTCCAACTCTTGTAGATTAAAATAGTTAATAACCGATATTACAATCGCGTCCTTAGCATTGGGTTCGACCTGCGAAATAAGGGCTGCACTGGTGTAAATGGCATCTAATGCCACCCCGGATATACCGGATATGTCGTATACTTCGATCTCGGCTTCTATCCCCAACCTAGAAAATACAGTACTTAAATTCATCTTTAGCATCATGCTACTACCTGCACCAAAAGTGCAACAAACCCCGATTTTATACGTTTGCATAACGTCCCTCCTCTCCTTCGAGAATTTTCACTTCTCCCAGCAGTAAAGCATGAAGATAGCTCTCACTCAACGATTCTACAAATTCCGTCGTTTCGTAGCAGTCCGGTAAGGTCTCACCTACACAGACTAATCCATGGTTTTGTAACAAAACCGCCTTTTTTCCCTTAACATGTTCAATAATGTAATTGTTACACTGCTCGCTGTTGGGAGGGGCATAAGGGGCTATTTCCACAGAGCCACCACAATGAAATCTCATGCCGACTGTAATAAACGGTATGGGTCTATTAGCCAAACAAAGTGCTGTAGCGTACTTTGAATGTGTATGGATTATGGCACTAATATGGGGGTATTCACGGTAGATTCCCAGATGAAAATAGCTATCTCGCGAAACCGGTGATGGTTGCGAGATAAAAGTACCATCGAGCTTCATAACGTTAAGATTTTCTCCGGTTAACATGGAGTAATCTAGTTTACTTGGACTGATTATGAACGCATCATCACTAGCCCGCACAGAGATGCTTCCTTTATTCACACCTTCTTGAACCAACCCGTTCTTTTTGAGTTTGGTTGCAACATTTATTAATTCACGTTTATAAGTTTCCAAATCAGGCACCTCCGTTGTTCAGAAGATCGAGAATTTCTTCAACTGAGTCTAAAGTACGTAATTGTGCCACCTTATCCTCATTAGACAATATTCTGGTTAAGTCACGTAAGACATTAAGATGCGACTCATTATCTGTAGATGATAATCCAAAAAGTAGATCAACAGGATCGTTTTCCGGGTGTCCAAACTCAACCGGTTCACTGAGCCTCAAAAAACTTATTCCTATTTTCTTCGCCCCCGCTGAACTTCTGGAATGGGGTAGAGCGATGCCCCTGCCAATCACTATATAAGCACCCATTGCCTTTACGGCACTTACCATGCTATCAATATAACGCTCTTCAATACAATCTCCCTGTTGTAATAAATAACCGCTTCTTCTAACAGCGTCTTCCCAATCCTTAGCAAGGTAACCCAGTTCAATCATGTCTTTACGGATCACATCTTTTAGCATTTGATCATCTTCTTTCCAATATTGTTGTTCAGGTGAAAGTCTGTAAACTGCGGAGAGTGCTTTGATTAATCCTGCTTTGTCTTTGATTATGCAGTGCTTTTCTAAAATTCTGAGCAATGTACTCACATCTAATTGTCTGGTAATTTTAGGTTGAAAGCGAGAGTCGAGCAAGCGCTTGTCTTTTTCGCTAATAAGGGGACTGATTCTAAAAGTAGTCACGTTATCGTGGTTGATATCCATAGTGGAAAGAATGTAATCAACTCTTTTTGTCTGTAGTGTAGCCTCCAACTGTCCATACGTAACCGCTGCAACAACATTTACTTCGTATAATGAGGTGATGCGTGCCCTAAGTAAGTTGCTTGTCCCGACTCCCGAATCGCAGACCAAAAGAACGTTAGGTCTTAGGCCTGTTAAACTGGTTCTTCTCTCCATGATTGAAGCGAAGTGAACTACAATATATCCCAACTCATCATCTGGTAAAGAAACCCCAATCAATTTTTCAACTCCGGTAATATGCTTTCTTACCATTTTAAAAAGGACGGGGTATTGTTCACGTATTTCATCTAACAAAGGATTGATGATATTTATTCCATGATTAATGCGATAAACCAAAGGTCGCATCAAAAAAACTAAATCATTATAAAGTGAAAGGTTCTCAGAAAAATCCACATTCAATTCATTGCCTAAGTGAAAAACCAATCTACAAATTTCCACCTGAAATTCGGCAAAAATCTCGGCATAGTCGGGGCAATTCATTGCATCATCGCAACCAAGAAAACGTATGGCAAGCTGAGCCACTTCTTCCATGGGAAACTGCAAATTGAGGATTTTAGTAATTTCACGGGCAAACTCACCGGCCACTTTAAATTCAATTGTTTCGAATAAGTCCTTAAGCTTGTGTTCTTCCATGGATGCAATGTTATTTCGTTGTATTCTTTCTAAAGTAAGCTCAATCCAAGTGAGAATAAATAAGAATGAACGGGCAGTAAATTTGCGGCCCAATTTCTTCTCAGCTTCTTGCAGTGCCATGTAGATTTCGCAAGTTTCATCTAAGCTACGCACTTCAGGAAGGCGATGGCTCAACCAGATACTTGCCCTATGGTAGTCCGTTAGCTCATATATGCAAGAGTCATTAGCATTTCTCATATACATGCCAATGGCATATTCACGCAAGACACATTCATCTCCGGTTAGTTTAAGACCATCTTTACTCGCATCAATTTCAAGGGGTAAAACTTCTATTTCCTGACGTAATTGGTTCAAATCACTAATAAGAGTGCCTCGACTTACACCTAAGTAAGTTGCAAGGTCTGAAATTGTTAAGTGATTTGCTTCCTTGAGAAGCAAGAGATAAATTACTCGAGTACGCTCAGTAGGGGTAAGGATTAAATCCTTAGCTTCTGTTTGGTAAAGGGATTTCAATAGTTTATTTAGTGTTCCGTCAATGTCTTCAAGACCCACATATCCTCTTTTACCGCGGTCAAGCTGTGGCATTTGATTGGATTCTAAAAAATCAGAGACTGCTTTTAAGTCGTTTTGAATGGTCCTAATCCCCACATCAAACTCATCCGATAAATATCGAATATTCAGCGGCTCGTCCTCTGCACTAAGTATCTCAAGTATTTTCATTTGTCGATTATTTAGTATCATGTTTCAACCCTCACAAGGTGGAATTTAGAATCAACAAACCTAACAGTTATCCCCACATCTTTACTATATTTAAATATAGGGCATCAATTTGATTTGATTATAACACCCGGTTTACAATCCCACCAGCCCAATTCCATTCGCCACCATTACGAAACGGGCTATATGCCCACCTTTCCCTTGGAACCCAGGTTTTCCCGGAAATAAAACAAAAAAAGGACCAGTTTTAACTGATCCTTTAAATATAAAGGCGATGGTGGCACCTACGCTTGTAAGCCAACTACCGATGCATAGGGTCCAAGTATTAGATTAGCGTTCTTCTTATCAATTTGAACATCGCCGGTTAAAGATCTCCATTCGTACTTATCCACAAATTCAATGTGGGCATCTAATGGTATGATCTGCTTGGAATTGGAATTATTAAGCGCAACAAAGGCTTGTTCTTTACACTTCGCACAACTCCTTGCAAAAACTAAAGTATTGTCAGCTGCATCTGCATAAAGAACCTTTGCAGATCCTTGCCTAAATACCACCTCTTTTGAGCGTAATTCCGTTAACAAACGGTGCAACCCAAACATATCTTTATTCCAGCGCCCACGATCCCAAATCATGGGTCTTCTGCAATCCGGATCGTTTTCACCCTCCATACCAATTTCATCGCCATAGTAAATCAAAGGAGTACCTATCCACGTAAAATTAAATACTATACCTAGATTAGCTTTGCGATCATCTCCATCACACGCAGTTATGAAGCGTTCTGTATCATGACTGCTGAGCACATTCCAACTGGCCCGAAGCATCTGCTCGGGATAAATAAATAAATTCCGTTGAATACGTTCGGCAAAACGTTCCGCATCAATATCCCCATGGGCAAAGAAATCAAGGCATGCTTCCCTTAAGGGATAATTGGTAACACCATCAAATTGGTCTCCCTGTAGCCATGGAGAAGCCTCGTGCCATACTTCGCCTATGATGTACGCATCTGGGTTAACCTCTTTAACCGCCTTACGAAACTCACGCCAAAAAACGTGATCAACCTCATTGGCCACATCAAGACGCCAACCATCAATATTAAATTCTTCAATCCAATAGCGGGCAACACCTAAAAAGTATTCACGCACCTCAGGATGTCCCGTTCGCAACTTGGGCATTGTTGTAATATTATTTGAAAAGGTTTCGTAATTAGCCACCGGTTCGGTCTGTACAGGGAAACTATGAATGTGAAACCAATCCGCGTATTTAGATTTCTTACCTTTATCTATCACATCTTTAAACGCGAAGAAGTCTTTTCCACAGTGATTATAAACGGCATCTAAAATAACTCTAATCCCCACGCCGTGACATGCATCAACCAATTCTTTAAGCGTTTCCTTATCTCCAAAATGGGGATCAATATTAAAATAATCACTGGTATCGTACTTATGGTTCGAAGGCGAAGTAAAAATAGGTGTTAAGTAAAGCACCGTTACACCCAGCTCTTGTAAATGCGGCAAACGCTGAATGATGCCCTCTAAATCTCCACCATAAATTGAGGCCCTAGTGGGTTTTTCATCGGTCCACGGAGTTACACCCTCAGGGTCTAATGCGGGGTTTCCCTTTTTAAATCTATCGGGAAATATTTGATACACAACTCCATCTGTTAACCATTGAGGGGTATCCAACATGTCAGCCTCATTAATATAAGGATATTGAAAAAATACAACGCTTGAGCGTTCCACGCAGAT
>DUPA01000044.1 GCA_012838515.1 Natronincola sp.
GGAGCCGAGTTTCTTTGGGAAAATAAACGATACGCTTATTCATTTAGCTATGATACCAAACAAGAAAGTTTTCTAGAAGAACATTTTTATCAAATTGAAGTGGATGATTATGGGAACAGGAAGGAAAAGGATTCCTTTTACCGCAATGTAGTCATGCATATTTCAAAAAGTTCTGACAAGGAATTAAATAAAATAATGCACCTTTCATCTCGTGACAACATTATGATTCATTCCCTTGACACCACTAGCTTGCCTCTGCTTGCAACAGCTAAACAAATTTTAAAATCATTTGCTAAAAAAATCAATGTGCTTTCAATGCAATCTATTTCGCCCTCAAAAACAATGGAAATGTTAAAAAATGAAAAAAGTAAGGAAGCTAAACAAATTTTGAAAATTATTCAAGCAGCTGATCTTGATATTGATGATTTCTATTATGATCGAAACTTAGTCAGCCACGACATTTTTGATTACGATAAAAACGATATGAAAGACAAGAACTTTAGAAGTTTGAACCAATGGCTCGATGTTTTACGCTTGGTTTCTGTTAAGAAAGGTAAATCTTTGCCCAGCATTATTTATGATTCCCTTGGCACGAGGAAGATCGTTGCACTTTCCGGGTATCTCATAGAATGCTTAAATCGAGGAGGTAGCCTATTTATTGATGAGTTAGATAGTGGTCTGCATTTTAAGCTTTCAAGGTCAATCCTATCTTTATTTAATAATTCCGTTAATACACAGGCTCAATTGATTTTTACAACCCATGACGCAAGTTTACTTGATATAAGAACGCTATTCCGGAAGGAACAAATTTGGTTTACCGACCGGGTTGATGAACAACTTTTTTTATACTCCCTCTCCGCGTTCACTGCTGAGAATTCCGGTATTAGATTAGATTCAAGCTTATATGATCATTACTCAAAGGGTCTCTTTGGAGCTTTGCCGGATCCCACATTAATTGATGTACTTCTTACGAATCAAGTAGGTGAAGTGGATGAATAGCCTACCTCAGCATTTACAGAAAAGAGAACCGGTAAGGAATATTTGTCTTATCTTAGAAGGACTCGAAGAACAGTGTTACTTCGAACGTTTACTAGAGCTCAATGTGTTTTCAAGGAAATATAACATTAAATTAATTAACGCAAAGGGGGCAACAAATATTGCCCCTAGATTTCAAGCGGCCTTCGCAAGTGATTCTTATGCAATAACTTTAGTTGTTTGTGATCTTGACCGCACACCTGATATGTACAATAAGGTAAAAGACGGTCTTGACGAAGTTTTAGGCGAAGGAAACGGAGAAAAAGTAATTACCTTTACGCGACCATGTACATTACAGCTGATTCTTCTTCATTTTGGAGAAGTGGAGCTTAAAAGCCAATCTAAAATAAAGGCCAGACCTTATGTGGAAAAGTTGACAGGAGTGTCAGGATATAATGCACATTCATTCCAACTTCAAAAGATTTGTGGAGCTATTTACCAAAGGAGCTGGCAGGAAATGTTAGGCCGTTTAGAACAACTAAGTACTGACCCAATTGATATACCATCGAGTAATATGGGAGAATTATTTGAACGCCTGTCATCCGATTCCTTGGAATGGATTAACGAATTAAACGAGGCAATCTTTAATTAACGCCATTGATGTTATACAAAGCACAATCAACGGGACTCGCTTGAGTACGTAAGTTTACTTCAAAACATTAACTAAGGTACCGCCATCTTCCCGTGTAACGACATTATCTCTTATACGAGAAAACTTTCACCATCATCCAGAAGGACAACATTTTCCCGCATATTTCCTTTAGCCAAAACTTCACCGGCTTCGGTATGAACAGGTATAATCGTCTTTGGATTTGTCCACGAGATTAATTTGAGAATATCGTCTAAAGGGGCATGTCCTGAGGTATGCAGCATTTCAAAACGCCCGGATTCTTGAAAAGGCTTTACTAATCTGCTCAGCTCTTGATCGCGACCATCCAAATAGCCATTCCACATGGAATAAATTAAAACCGCCTGATTATCATTTTCATACTGCCTCATAAATTCTTTAAGCATGGAGCCTTTACGGACTAGCATGACAAAACCTTTTTGCTTTAGTCTTAGATCTAAGTTGGAACCATAAGTCAAAGCCTTGCGGAATTTATAATAATCTGAGGGGCTTGCATCGGCAATGATATCAAATATTTCCTTTTGATACCTATCGCAAACAAAGTAGCGTTTAGGTGGTGTATTGTTATGGAAAATACCCAGACGATCAACATTGGTAGATGAACAAAGGGCAAAAACATACTTATACTTCTTCACAACGGCTTTAATTAGTTCTTGAATATCAAACTCAGATAATACCGGAACATTTAGTCTTGAAAGGAGGGTTCCTTCAGTAATCAATACATCAACTCCCCCAACATACTTTTGCACAATGGTATCTGATGCTTTTCCGCGGAATCCATGGAACCGGAAATCCCCCGTAAATAGAACCTTTTGTTCCCCATTATTCACAAGGAACATGGCTGCATCATAGGCAGAATGATCCACGGGAATACGGGTGATTTGCAAATCTCCTATGGTAAAAGGCTTTAAAGCAGGCACTGCAATGGCCTCTTCAACCTTACTAACTGAATCTTTTCTAACAAGACGGTAAAGTGCTAATAGAATATCTTTGCTAACAGTGCCCATGATGATGGGTATGCCGGGCAAGATGGTATCAAGCAAACCGGTATGATCAGCATGATAATGACTGAACAGCACCGCGTCACACGCTGGTTTACCAAAGTTCACTCCGTCAATAAGTAAAGTATTGGGCGGTGTTTGCCCAGTCGCATCAGGAAGCTCGGTGCCGAAATCTAATATTATCCTAGTTTGGTCTGTCGCTATTTCGGTGACACAGCCACCGATTTGTTCTGTTCCCCTATGCACTGTAATCTTCAGAGCTAGCCCTCCCCTCAACATACTTATTTTATCTAGACCATTCCTCTAAAGATTCGGCAAATCGTGCCGCTAAGGGATCACTTGGTCTGCGACGAAGGATTTCAACTATTTGCTCGAAAACGATGACTTGGGCAAAAGAATTTGGTCCCGCATCAGACTTTGCCTTTTTAGGTAATATGTAAACAACTTCAATTGTAGAGTCTAAGGAATAAATCTCGATCTCCTTAATTAATTGCTTTGCCTGTTTTTGTGTCTCAACCCTTTCAACAAGATTTTCGGGAAGTTTTAAAAGACCCATATCTTCCAATTGCTTAAATAGGTAAAGATATTTTCGTCTCGCCCCGGTCATAAACAGTGGCTTTAGACCCTCTAATATTTCTTGAAAACACATTCCATTTAAACTTTTCATCACTTGCATCTGATCTTTATGAATAGAGGTCATATCCGTCTTCAGCTCTAAGAAGAAAACCCTCTGGGCGTTTTCACTAAATAGGGCGTAATCAATTTTATAGGATCTATTATCCGTATAACTGCTATCGATCATTGATTTTTTCATGGGAAATTCGGGGATTATAGATGAAATTCTGATTTTTTCGCCGTTGCACAAAAAATGTTGTTCCACGATTTGTTTTAAAAATACTCCAAAAAAGATATCCGCACGTCTTTCCAATTGATAATGGGGGAGATTTCTCCAGTCATCAAGGACATCGAAAACACGGTTTGTCATTAACCTCAGCTCCTACATAAACCTCGTCAATCAGTTTGTAAAATGATTCATCCATCTTTGGTTTATCAAAGCTTTTATCTCATTCTCACGAAAGTTGATAATAACGAACTCTCCCCCCTGGTCATAAGTCTTACGAGACCGCGCTTCCATAACTTACACATTCCTTTAGTATATAGATACCTAAAAGAATCTTTGTTAAGATGGACAACAATTGTTTTTTAACCCTTACGCTTTTTACTGGTGTTTCTAAATTTCTGTCGTTAGTTTTTTTTCTATAAAATGTAGAAATTACTGAACCCGCCAGTATAATTGTAAATCCTTGATCGCAAAGTTTGAGTTTGAACTTAGGATATACTGATATGTTGAATATGTATGAGCTTTAAAAGTGGATTAAAATAACTTCGAGGGATGGACACAAGATGTACTACATCTCAATTGATAGCAACTTCTCTACTATTTCTTTTTTTAC
>DUPA01000045.1 GCA_012838515.1 Natronincola sp.
AGATAATGAAGAGGTGAATCACGCATTCACCTCTCGCCCTTCGTCAAAATTTATGTCGCATTTCGCTTTACGTTTTTCACGGGAATGCTCGCGGTCAAAGCTACTGCATCGTCGCTTTCATCAAGATTCACTTCAAGCCCGTCTTCGTCAATCTCCATGTATTTAGTAATAACCTGGATCAGCTCCTCTTTCAACGCTTCTATAAGTCCCGGTGAAAGGCTGGCCCGATCGTGAACTAGCACTAAACGAAGTCGTTCTTTAGCTTTATTTTTACTACCATCAGAGCCTCCAAACATCCTCCCTATAAAATCGAACATGCTGATCCCTCCTTTATTGTCCTTCAACGCTCAAAACGCGCCTTAACCAATTCATTACACTCTTTTCGTGTAGATCCATCAAAGGTACTTCTTCGCCCAAAATTCGTCTCGCAATATTTCTATATGCTAACCCCGAGCGAGATTTTCTCTCTGTAACAATGGGCACCCCTTTATTAGTTGATACAATAATATCCTCGTCATCTGGCACAACACCTAAAATACTAATGGCCAATATGTCGTCAATATCATCAATATCCATCATATCACCTTTGCGAACCATATCGGCACGAACTCGATTAATGATTAATTGGGAATCATATAGTTCAGCGGCCTCCAAGAGCCCAATAATTCGATCAGCGTCACGAACCGCAGAAATCTCAGGTGTGGTAATTACAACAGCTAAATCGGCACCTGCAATGGCATTTTTAAATCCATGTTCTATTCCCGCAGGGCTATCTAAAATAACAAAATCATATTCTTCCTTAAGCTGTTCTGTAAGTAACTTCATCTGCTCGGGCTTAACTGCATCTTTTTCTCGTGTTTGTGCTGCCGGTAATAAAACTAGATTTTCGCCAAATTGCTTGTCCTTAATTAAGGCTTGCTTAACGCGGCAATTGCCTTCAACAACATCAAGAAGATCATAAACAATTCTATTTTCCAGACCCAATACAACATCTAAATTTCGTAAACCAATATCAGTATCTACTAGACAAACTTTTTTACCTAAAGCGGCCAAGCCTGTACCTAAATTTGCAGTAGTAGTGGTCTTACCCACGCCGCCTTTTCCACTTGTGATCACGATGACCTTTCCCAAAATATGTTCCTCCCTCAGCCTTAATTATAAGTTGAAAGTTGGATAATGTTCCCCACAACTCGGGCAATCTCCGGTCCTTCAGGTTCAGGTAATTTCCCATCAGGTGCACGCGAAATCAAATGTGCTATTCGCAATTGAGTTGGCTCAAGACGAAAAGCAAAAACTATTGCTTCATCATTTCCCTCTGCACCGGCATGCGCAACTCCCCGTAGAGATCCCATAACTAAAATATCTCCCGAACAAACGATTTCCGCGCCTGCATTAACATCACCCATTACAACCACATTGCCATCATAATGTAAGCGCTGTCCTGAACGTATCGTTCTACGGACTAACAGAGTGTTGTCGTTAGGTGGGTAAACGCTTTCGGCTTCTGCAACTTTATGGGCTTCATCACTAAAGGTTCTGGCCTTAGGTGGCTCCGGATCTAAAATCATCCCGAATTCCGCAATAAGTTGCTCTACTTCATTTAATTGTTTCTCTGTAAGAGCACCTCTTTTTAATGCCAACTTAGCTGAACTACCCCTAAAAAAGCTTTGGGCAGATGAAAGATGCCGTTTTAAAGATTCTAGTACTTTAGGAAATTGTTCTGCATCATTAATGGTTATTACTAATCCTTCACTGCTACCCTTAATGGCACATAGTTCGTTATTCATGAATAATGCACCCCTTACTTATCACACCATACACTCTTTCTTCAAAGATAAGCATAATCCTTCCAAAATCATTGCTCACCTTCTTCAAATTCCACGGTGTTTTCTTCTTCTAGGTCTAGGCCAAAATAAGCATCAAATATCCTACGTGCAATGGGAGCAGCAGTGGATGAACCTCCCCCGCCTTGTTCCACCACAACAGCCACTAATATCTCGGGGTTATCAGCGGGGGCAAATCCCACGAACAAACCATTGGATATGCGACCCGGTACCTCCCAAGTTCCTGTTTTACCCGCGATCGTTAAGGGAAAACCGCTAAAAGCACCGCGAGCTGTTCCTCGTGCATGATAAATTGGAGCTTTTAAGACATGGATCAAACTCTCCCAAGTTTGTGTTTTGGCATCCACAACCCTAGCCAATTCAGGTTCAGTACGGAAAACAATGGTTCCATCTGGTGATTCAATCTCTTTGACCACCCTCGGGGTATATATCCTACCCTTATTAGCTATGGCGGCATATGCTTGTGCCAATTGTATCAAAGTCATTTGATGGAACCCTTGACCAATTGATATTTGTTCTGTATCAGATGGATACCAGTTTTGTTCAGAAATATGCTTTGTGCTAAATGCCTTCTTCTTCCAAGCCCGACTTGGAACAATGCCTATGGACTCATGGGGCTCCAGTTGTAAACCGGTACTGGAACCAAAACCTAGTGATTCCATCCATTTTGAAATGCGATCAATACCCACTTCTGCCCCATTATCGGCGAAGTAATGGTTGCTTGATACCCCTATTGCATCATATAAATCAATCATTCCGAATGGAGCCAAATGTGAGTTTATAACCCAATCTTTTACTCCATACCTACTGACGCCTGTGGCATTAAACTTCTCGTCAACCCGCATAACGCCCTCTTCAAGAATGGCAAGTGCCGTTATGGCTTTAAAAGTCGAACCGGGACCATAAAGTGCCTGAGTTACACGGTTATAAAATGGACGCCTCTTGTCTTCACTCAACATAGTATAATAATTGTTCCGTTTAGATTGGTCCAGCAAATCTTCGGGAAAATAACTTGGCATACTAGCCATAACAAGTATTTCCCCCGTTTGGGGGTTGAGGGCGAGAATGCCGCCGGTCTGGGTTCCCGGGTCATCTTCTAGTGTAAGGATATGTTCCTCAAAGGCCTTCTGCGCTTTTTGTTGCAAGTTAATGTCGATTGTGAGCGTGATATTGTGTCCCGGAATGGGTTCTAGAACGTTAACAGTGCTAATGGGTCGGCTTAAGGCATTTACTTCCACGGTTTTAATTCCGATTTCTCCCCGTAGAATTTCTTCGTAAGTTTTTTCAATGCCGCTTTTGCCAACCAAGTCGCTTCCGCGATACGTTGTTCCCAACGCACGCAATTCTGTAGCACTAATTCCACCTAAGTATCCCAGTAGATGAACGGCCAAATCCTGAGAAAAATATTCTCGAACAGGTTCTTCTTCTATAAATACCCCCGGTAAATGAATTCTACTCTCTTCAATACCCACCAAAACACTTTTGGGAACATCTCGAACTACTCGCACCGGCTCATAAGGAAAACCGCGCCCCTTTTCGAGGGCCTCTTCAAACTCGTCCTCATCTAAATCTAGCAAGTCACAAAGTAAGGACCTGCTTGTGTCATCAATTTCTTGAAAACCATCGGGTACTATGGAAACGGTGAAAGAAGGTTTGCTTCGCACCAACACAACGCCATTACGATCTACTATTTCACCTCTACTGGGCATTAATCGAAGTTGCCTCATGCGATTGCCATCGGAAAGACCGGCATAATATTCTCCTTTAATAAGTTGTAGGTACCACAACCTACCCACAATGACAGCTAAAAAGCCTAATACAATAAAAAAAAGAACGAGGAGACGTTTCTCTGTGCTTTTTTCACTCATTACGTCACCCCCGTTCTTTTAAACAATTCATCCCAATAAATTAAACGCTTATCTAACAAAACCAGTGGACGAAAGATAAGTAATCCAACAAAAGCATTAAGTAAAGCGGAGCCCAAAATCGTCATGAAAGTTACACGCCCAAAATAAACTGTGGCCCCAAACGCAATTTTGCCCACTAGAAAACAGATTTTTGCTTGAGCTGTTCCCGCGAAGATAGCCATGAATCTAACTAAAAAATTCTCTTTATATAGACGTTTGCTCAAATAACCGACACCTAAACAAACAAACATTAAGACACTTGCGTAAAGTCCGATATAATGCCCCACTAATAGATCTTGCATTAATCCGCCAACAAAACCTAAAATGGCACCCCCATAAGGACCATGTATAATGGCAAAAAGCAAAGTAAGAAGCAATAAAACCTCAAGTTTATAACCGAATATAACCAAGCCGGAAGAACCTGTTGTTTGAACTAATAATCCTACAAAAAGGATTGACCAATAACCCACGTACTTCAAGATAATCCTCCTTAATTGCGGGGCAAGACAACTAATACATATTCTAATTTAGTAAAATCCACGAAGGGTTCTAATATTGCTTCAAAAGATAAATCGAATTGTTTTGGCTCTACGTGTGTAATTTTCCCTATGGGTAAATTTTTAGGGTAAATTCTACTTAGACCGGAGGTTACTATGATATCTCCAATTTCTACAACGGTGTCCCTGCTCGTGGGGGTAACAAGTAAACATCCCTCATTGCTTTGATCACCTTCTATTAAGACTAAATCACCTGTACCTTGAATTAGTCCTCCGGTTGCACTCTGTGCATCAATCATTAATAGAACAGTACTCGTAAATTGCGAACTATTGATCACTGTACCTACGACTCCCGCATTGGTTACAACTGCCATTCCACTAGTTACTCCATGTGCTTTTCCCCTATTGAGGGTTATGGTCTTTTCCCAATTGCTTGGCGAACGACCTATTACTTCGGCAACTAAAAATTCATGTGGTAATTCACTTTTAAAATCTAAGGCTTCGCGTAACCACTCGTTTTCCCGTTCGTAATTCCGCAATAGTAAAATCTCAGACTTCAGTTCCTGTACTAATGATTCTAACTCTTTATTTTTTTCATCTAAAGTACGAATATTTCTTAAAAAATCAATTTTATGCCCAAATCCCCGTTGCACTCGGGTAAAGCCACTTTGGAAAGGCGATAAAATATCTCTCCACGCGCTTTCAATGAAACTTATTTCCGAACGTATTTTGGATGTATAATGAATGATACCGATTAAAGTAAATACTAGAACAATAGCTATGGGAATTCTCCAGCGATGCAATTGGTCTCGCAACTCTTCTCACATCCTTACCTGATCAACACCAACAAATTAATAGCGTCTAGGTCCTAACATAATTCTCTTTAATAAGTCAAAATGACGCAATGCTTGTCCGGTTCCTTCCACTACCGCTGTCAAAGGGTGCTCCGTTATGTGAACGGGCATTCCTGTCTCACGAATTAATAACTCTTCTAGCCCATTTAATAAAGAACCACCACCGGCAAGCATAATGCCCCTATCCATGATATCTGCCGCTAGCTCAGGAGGTGTACGCTCAAGGGTGACCTTAACCGCATCCAAGATGGTTTGGATGGGCTCCTCTAATGCTTTATAAATTTCGCTTGAAGAAACCACAACCGTTTTAGGTAACCCACTAACTAAGTCCCTACCACGAACTTCCATGGAATTCTCCTGTCCTTCCTGAAGATAGGCGAAGCCGATTTCCGACTTGATTTTCTCAGCCGTTCTTTCACCAATAAGTAAATTAAAGTTTCTCCTAATGTGTTGAACGATTGCTTCATCCATTTCATCACCGGCAACCCTTATTGAACGATGAGAAACAATGCCGCCTAATGAAATAACGGCCACTTCAGTGGTACCACCACCGATATCAACGATCATGGTGCCGGTGGGTTCTTGTACCGGTAAACCGGCACCGATAGCTGCCGCCATGGGCTCTTCTATTACTCTTGCATCTTTTGCACCTGCAGATAAAGCCGCATCAATAACCGCCCTTTTCTCAACTTCTGTAACTCCTGACGGAACAGAAATGACCACTCGAGGTCGTCCACAACCTGCACGGCGAGTCGCTTTTGTCAAAAAGTCTTTTAGCAGACGCTCAGTAACTTCAAAATCGGCGATTACACCGTCTTTTAAAGGACGTATAGCAATGATGTTTCCGGGGGTTCTCCCCACCATTTCCTTCGCTTTATTACCTACGGCAAATATGTCGTTTGTCTCGCGATCGATGGCAACCACCGAAGGTTCATTTATAATAACACCTTTTCCTTCAACAAGAACCAATGTGTTTGCCGTTCCAAGATCAATTCCTATGTTTTTCCTAAAACTCCTGAGCATACCGCTACCCCTTCCATTTACTATAACAATCCTTGTTCCCTAAAACTTAAATATCGATTGTTACCCACAATAATGTGATCCAAAACATCAATACCTAAAAGTTCGCCCACGTCACGCAAACGCTCCGTAGTAGATATATCATCTCTGCTAGGTGTTAAATCACCGCTAGGATGATTATGCACCAAGATCACCGCTGCACTGCTACGCCTAATGGCCTCCTTAAACATCTCTCTAGGGTGTACCAGAGAAGCCTGTAAGTGTCCGATAGAAATAGTCTTTTTGGCAATAACGCGATGCTTCGTGTTGAGCATGATAATCATAAAATGCTCTTTATCGGCGAGACTAAGTTCACGTAGAACTAACTGAGCAGCATCTTGCGGGCTATTTACCACACCCTGAAACTCCATTCTCGAATCTGCCAAACGCTTTGCCAGTTCAAATGCGGCCAAAATATCTGTTGCCTTAGCCGGTCCTATACCGTTAATCTCCAATAGTTCTTCATAACTAGCGGAGGCAAGTCCCGGCAATGAACCAAACTTCGCTATAAGCTTTTCTGCAAGTGACAAAACAGAAAAATGCCGAGTGCCTGTACGCAACAGAATTGCTAATAACTCCTTATTTGCCAAACGATTAGCACCATGCCTAATTAAACGTTCCCTTGGACGTTCTTCTTTAGGTAAGTCTCTAATTTTAATTTTTTCGTTCAATACTAAGTTCCTTCCCTTTCTCCCCGGGCAAGAACTCAAATTGAAGGGAAAACCTCTATACCGAATGAGCGAAGTTCTAATGCAAGTCGCGGCATGGGTAACCCTACTACATTATAATAGCAACCTTTTATACTTTTAACAAGTAGTCCGCCAATTCCTTGAATGCCATAAGCACCCGCCTTATCTAATGGTTCGCCCGTTTGAACGTAAGATTCAATCTCCCACTCAGACAAATCGCGAAAATATACCATTGTTGTCTCGGAAAATACTTTTAAAATATTGCCATCCTGAGCAAAAGCGACTACTGTTGTTACGTCATGATTCCCGTTGCTTAGCATTTGTAACATATGCTTGGCTTCCGTATTATCTCTTGGTTTACCGAGAATCTCCCGACCAATGGTTACGATGGTATCCGCACCGATAACTAGTGCACCGGGATTTTGATGGCTAACGGGCAACGCCTTACGCCCTGCATTATTTTTCGCAACTGAAATAGGTTCTCCCACTACTTCTTCAATGGTTGGTAAAACACTCACCGAAAATTTTACCCCAAACTGTTCAAGCAAGTCTTTGCGTCTTGGCGATTGCGACGCTAATATTAGATTCATTCGAAGTCATCCCATCATTATTAGGTGTATTTTTATTATTCCCCCTTAATTTTCAATTCCCTGCTCAAAAAAGGGAGCCCAACGGACTCCCTGATTATCGTTTTTTGTGGGGAATAGTGATAGGACCCAATTCTTTGCTAATTTCGTCAAGATAACCATCTTGGATCCCACGGTTGTTATTTACCCTCCATCCGTCTAAGTGAGTATGGTGAGATTTATCCCATTCCCAAGGATTAAATAACTGAGCTTCCAAGTCGGCCTTATGCTTTTCTAAATTGTGATTCATCCCGCTCCCCTCCATTATCTATTTAATAGACCGTTTTTAGATCAACGCCTCGATAATAGTATTGGAGTATTTCGGCATAATCATACCCTTTTAAGTCCATTCCTTGTGCACCATATTGGCTCATCCCTACACCATGACCGTAGCCCCACACAGAAAACACCATTTCGTTTCCGAGAACCTCCACCGTAAACCACGTTGAACGCAAACCGAGCCTCTGTCTAATTTCTCGGCCACTAAACCAGTGTTCGCCGACTTCTACAGTTTTAACCCGGCCCGACGGATAACGTTCAACCACTTTGAAATTCGTTACTCTGCTTACATTTAGAACTTGCTTTAATTTATCCAATGAAATGCTTGCTGTGGAGTAGTGTTGTGGCGAGCCTATACTAAAGGGATCTTCAACTGCCCTTAAATAATCTAGTTTCTCAGTCCAATAATGCTCCGAATTTTCAGTCCTTCCTCCACTTGTGGAATGGTATACTGCTAAAATAGGTTCATCATTATATGTAATAATCTTCCCCGTGGTCTGTTTTACAGCCTTCTTGATTTTTTTCTGCATTGCTCGACCCAAGGTAGAACCATGTTTCTCTAAAAAAGCATCCCGCGAAATCCAGGCTTGACCCGATTGATAATCAGAGGAAAGATGCGCCTCCGGATGTTCATCTATTCTTTGATTTTGCAAAATCCTTCTATAGGCATATGTTCGCGCCGCAACTGCTTGCGCCTTTAGGGCTTCAATTCCGAAACTCGCGGGCATTTCGGCTCCCACAACACCTTGCACGTATTCTTCGAGTGTAAGGGAAAGAAGACTTTCTCGCTCACTATCCCACAATAACACTATTGGGACATCACGCGAAGAAAAAAAAGAGACCGTGCAATTACGTACGAGCAATGCCGGTAACCCAACAACTATAAAAAATATGATTACCAAGAGCAGACAGGAGGTTCCCCTGGTCTGCCTACTCCGTCTCAGGTTTCTTCTCAAAAAAATTCCCTCCCACCATTCATAACTATGAATGATCGGAGGGTTTTTATGACTACTTAAATCTCACTTATTGCATCAAATGCACAAACATCGACGCAAGCTCCACAATCAATGCAAGTATCCTCATCAATAACATAATAATCAGTGCTTTCGGAAATCGCCTCCACTGCACACTCCGGTATACAAGAACCGCAGCTCGTGCAAGCGTCACCATCAATTCTAAATGCCATCTGTTTCGCCCCCTTTTCGCGGCCCCCAACCGAACTTGGGGGCAAGTCCGCATTTACTTTAGCAAATGAAGCGAATTCTGTCAACCAAGTAAATTAGTAGGAATTAAGGATGTTTTAACGAACAATAATGGCCTCAAAACCTTTAGATTTCAATTCATCCATAAGATTCTTAGCATTTCCCTCAGAACTAAATGCACCGGTCTGTACCCTGTACGGCGGTCCCGGCGTTACCAAGCATTCATACCCGTCGTCTTTTAATCTTTTTGCTAGATTGTCCGCATTCACTTTTTCAGAAAAAGCCCCCACTTGCACACGATAAAAAACACTTATTTCGGCATCCGTCTTTATACTAGGTACCTGTACCGGACCGGGAAGATTAGGTGGTGCCGGCGAACGATCTTGCGAAGGGTTAGTTTGAACTTCTCTGCTAATTGAAGAAACCGGTGCCGAAGTCTCAATTACTTCAACATTTCGCGGTTTGGCCCGTTCCATTTCCATGGACGCCTTATGCTCTTCTTTAATTAAGTCTGTGGCATAGTTACCCATGAGGTAACCAACAAATATGAAAATAGCACTCATAGTAAGTACAGTTATGAAAAAATTCATCCTTGACCCGGCAATTTTTCTTTTCCGCCTGTTTCCCATAGTCAAACCTCCTTCAAAGAATAATTACCTTTTAAAAATGCAAAATCCTTTTTACTGCCCCCACTAAATACAAAGAACCACAGACACAAAGTGGAGAATCACCCTTAGCTTGCTTTAATGCCGTGCTCACATCATCACAAGCAACGGCCTTGCCGCCATTTGCCACTACATAGTCCCGTAATACTTCTGGTTCCATAGCGGGTAAGCGACCACTATCTGCCGCGGTAAAAATAAAGTTTTTTGCCAATGGCAAAAGTGGTTTCAGTAGATCTATATTCTTTTCCTTAAGCATACCAAATAAAAACGTAAACTTTCCTAATCCATAGTATTCTTGGAGATGAATCAAATTCTTCGTTAAAGCATCAATACCCTGATAATTATGGCTTCCGTCTAGGAGAATTAATGGTTTTTCACTTACCACTTCTAATCTTCCGGACCAGCTTATTTTAGACATACCCTCATAAATGGCCTCCACAGGAATGGTTAAACCCAAGGACCTCAGCTCTTTTATGGCTAACAAAGCCACCGCAGCATTTTCCAACTGATGTGTCCCTAAAAGACCGATGCGTACAGTACCCAAAGGTGGAAAAACCAGTTGACCTCCGGATAGATTCCATCCTTTCGCATTCCATGGTACATCCTGAGTGCTAAACCACGGAGCAATTCTTTCTTTTGCGATTTTCTTTAAAACATCAACCGCCTCAGTAGATCGAACTCCACTAATAACAGGGACCTTTTCTTTGATTATGCCACCTTTTTCGTAAGCAATCTCCGCAATAGTTGATCCCAGTCTATCGACATGATCATAATCAATGGTTGTGATAATGCTCATTATGGGTAAAACCACATTCGTAGAATCTAAACGGCCACCCAAACCAGTCTCTAATAAGACAAGATCCACTTCTTGTTGGCGAAAATACAAAAAGGCAACAGCAGTGGCCAGCTCAAATTCCGTTACGTTCCCAATTTGAGGATGCTTTTTCTCTACTTTTTGAATTATTTCTTCCGTTTCTTTCACTATACGGTTCAAATCATGCATGTTAGCGCATTCACCATCAATACGAAAACGTTCGCCATAACTCACTAAGTGGGGCGAGGTAAAAAGCCCCACTTTAAATCCTGATTCTACGAGAACAGATGATAAAAATGCCGAAACAGAACCTTTGCCGTTGGTTCCTGCAACATGGATGATCCGCAAATCATCTTGAGGATTACCTAGAGCTTCGCAAATTAATTCAATCCGCTCCAGGCCCAAATGACTACCAAAACGTTCTCTCTGACCAATTATTTTCATATGCCTACTCTTGCATCTCCTCCAACAAAATTTGCAGGCGTTCCACAGTTGTGGCAAAGGAAGCGACTTTTTCTTTTTCTTTATCCACCACCGCTTGGGGTGCCTTCGATATAAAGCCCTCGTTGGCAAGTTTTCCTTCCGCGCGTTGTAACTCTTTTTTTGCCTGTTCAAGATCTTTTTTTATTCTTGCTACTTCTTCCTCTAAATCTACTAGATCAGCCAAAGGCAAATAAATATTAATTCCCTCAACCACCGCACTCAATGATTTACTTGGTTTTTCACCCACATCTTCAAGAATTAAGGTTTCTAAACCGGCTAGGTTCATAATATCCATTTTAACGGAATCTAGGATCTGTAGAGCATCATTAGATGCTTGACAAATCGCGGAAATCTTACGACCGGGTTGAACATTTTTTTCACTACGCATGGTACGAATCTCCGTTACCACCGCCATGATGGTATTCATATTCTTTTCCTCTTCCAAATCCTTCAGCCCTGATGGTTTCGGCCAAGGAGCCAACATGATTGAGGGACCGTCGTGGGGTAGGCTTTGCCAAATTTCCTCAGTAATGAACGGCATGTATGGATGTAATAATTTTAGTGTGTTTTTCAAAACATACCACAAAACATATTGAGCGGCATAGCGAGATTCTTCCCCGTATTTACCATATAGTCTTGGTTTGATTAACTCTATATACCAATCGCATAATTCACTCCAAATAAAGTCATAGAGAACTCTAGCACCCTCTCCCACATCATATCGTTCGAGGAAGCGCGTGACTTCTTTGGCTGTTGTTTCAAAACGACTTAAAATCCAGCGATCAGCCCGAAGCAAATTTAAAGACTTTAGGGATTGGATTGTTTGATCAAAATCTTCTAGATTCATCAAGGCAAAACGGGAAGCATTCCATATTTTATTTGCAAAATTACGATAAGCTTCAACTTTTTCAGTAATATATCTTAAATCGTTCCCTGGAGCAACCCCTATCACCAAGGTAAAACGTAAGGCATCCGCTCCGTATTCCGCAATTGCATCTAAAGGATCTACGCCATTTCCCAAGGACTTACTCATTTTTCTTCCTTCTGAATCACGTACCAAACCATGAATCAAAACATCACTGAAAGGTTTGTCGTCCATGAATTCATAGCCCATAACAATCATTCTGGCCACCCAAAAGAAAATAATATCAAAGCCGGTGATAAGCATGGACGTAGGGTAGAAATGTTCTAATTCGTTAGTGTTTTCCGGCCATCCGAGAGTCGAAAACGGCCAAAGTGCCGATGAAAACCAAGTATCCAAAACATCCGGATCTTGTTGAATATTCTTCGAACCACATTTTACACATTCGGTGGGCTCATCAACTGTTGCGAAGGTTTCTCCACATTCCCCGCAATACCAAACCGGAATACGGTGACCCCACCAAAGCTGGCGTGAAATACACCAATCTCGTAAGTTCTCCATCCAATGTAAATAATGTTTACTGAATCGCTCCGGCACAAAACGAATATCGCCATTTTCAACTGCAGCGATTGCGGGCTTTGCTAATGGTTCCATCTTTACAAACCACTGTTTAGACACTAAGGGTTCAACTACAGTATTACAACGATAGCATTGACCAACTGCATGTTCGTGTTCTTCAATTTTCTCTAAAAGATCGAGTTCCTTCAAATCCGCGACTACTTGCCGTCTACACTCATAGCGATCCATACCCGCGTATTTTCCAGCTTTTTCGGTCATGGTTGCATCAAGACCAATGACTTCGACTTGTGGTAGATCGTGACGGAGACCAATTTCAAAGTCATTTGGATCATGAGAAGGGGTTATCTTTACCATTCCGGTACCAAATTCTAGATCCACATAATCATCAGCAATAATGGGAATCTCCTTGTCCACCAATGGTAAAATTACCTTTTTTCCGACTACATCAATATAACGTTCGTCATGGGGATTGACGGCCACAGCCGTATCTCCTAACATGGTTTCAGGTCTTGTTGTGGCAATTAAAATGTGTCCACTGCCATC
>DUPA01000046.1 GCA_012838515.1 Natronincola sp.
CCTATTACATGCATTTGCCAAGTCTAAGAGCCTAGTTGATGACCGCATGGTTCGAATAGTCCTCGAAAACGAATTCTTAGGCTAGTGAAAAACGGCAAGCAAGGATTAACTGATGCGCCTAGTCTTGAAAGACTAGGCTTCATCTTCCCTTTAGAAAACGGTCGCGCAATCTGAGAGAGAAGTGGCCAAAGAGTGTTAGAGACTACATTTATGAGACTAATACCATATTTGGCAAGGACTTAAGCTTTTAGTGACGAATTAATCAAATGGACAGAAATAGCTTTAAATGGTTGGGGAGGTTGGGGATTTGGAGTTTATTAATTTTGATGATATGGATTTAGGAAGAAAACAACGAATCCTCATTGTCGAGGATGTGCGGCTCAATGCACAGATTTTGGTCAATGTTTTACAAGATGATTACGATCTTAGAGTTGCAAGTAATGGGCGCGAAGCTTTAGAAATGGTAAAGCAACAGATGCCCGATCTTATTTTACTCGACATAATTATGCCTGAAATGGATGGATATGCGGTTTGCGCTGAATTACAAAATAAACCGGAAACAAGAGATATCCCTATTTTGTTTTTGACCGCTCTAGAGGGCGATGAAAATGAGGCTTATGGGTTAGAGTTAGGGGCGATGGATTATATTCGCAAGCCTTTTAATGTACCAATCGTTAAGACGAAAATTCGCAATCATCTTGAACTAAAACGCTATAAAGATATTCTAAAGAGAGATAGTAGAATTGATGGATTGACTAGGATTCCTAATCGTCGTCGTTTTGACGAGGCATTTGCTGAAGAGCGTAAACGGGCTTTGCGTTCAAAAGTTCCGTTATCAATATTAATGATTGATTTAGACTTATTTAAGGCCTATAACGATACCTATGGTCATTTACAGGGTGACGATGTATTAAAACTCGTTGCTAAAACACTATATAATTCATTGCAAAGACCAGGAGATCTTGTTGCACGCTGGGGTGGGGAAGAATTCGTCGCTTTATTGCCTGATACTACTTCTGAAGGGGCAATGAGGGTTGGAGAAAGCCTACGGAAAGCGGTACACGACCTTAAAATCCCCCATGAAGCATCTACTGTTAGCGAATTCCTAACCATTTCCATAGGAGTTGCCACATCGAAAGAAAACGATCCGGAATCTTATGAAGATTTACTTAAAAGAGCAGATGAAGCAATCTATAGAGCAAAAGATCACGGTAGAAATGTAGTTATAGGTTATGATGACTGAAAATATCCCCATCTAAGATGGGGTTTTTTAATGTGCTCAAATGCTAGAACAGATCCTCGAGAATATAGTTATTGACATATGCCCATAACTATCCTATAATCAAAATAGATGAACATATGTCCATAACATTAGGAGGGTTAATATGGCATTTAGAGATGGAACAGGACCTTGGGGTCAAGGTCCATTATCAGGTAGAGGTTTTGGACCATGTGGGTTCGGTCGCGGATTTGGATATGGGATTCGTTTTTGCGGTGGTTGGGGTAGGGGTTATACTAGGGGCAGGTTTGGAGCAGGGTATCGCACTTATGGTCCCGTTTATGATTCTGAAAGTGTAGGAACTGAATTTTCTTCTGAAGGCATTGGTTCATTGGAGGATTATAAGGATGCTTTGAAGAAAGAACTAGCTTGGGTTGAAAAGGAGTTAAAGAACGATTAGGAGTGATTGTCTATGCCCAGGCCCCGTAAAGGAAGAATTGTCTGCTGCCTACCAATGGTTAGCAGGTTTGGACCTGCAGATACAATAGCACACGATGGTGATGTGGTTATGACTGTTGAAGAGTATGAAACTATTAGACTATTAGATTTGGAAGGTTTTACGCAAGAAGAGGCAGCGGAGCAAATGGCAGTTGCACGTACAACTGTTCAGCGTATGTACGCAAATGCTCGCAAAAAGATTGCCCATGTTCTATTCGCCGGTTTGACCTTACGCATAGAAGGTGGCGATTACGAAGTAAACTCTATTGCCGAGAGAGGATATAGATGTAGGCGCTGTCGGGGTGTGGGTAAAGGTGAAGGTAGGGGCCAGGGCAGAGGTTTAGGCAGAGGCCCAGGTAGAAAATTAGAATAAGAAAAGGCTTCCCTTAATTTGTAAGGGAAGCCCATTTTTATGTGTCTAAGTCTATCCTTTAACAGCCCCAGCTGAAACTCCTTTTGTAATTTCCTTGCGGAAAAACAAGTAGAAAATTACGATGGGAATCATGCCGATAGTCAAGGAGGCAAATTGTAAGCCATACCTTGAGCTGAGAGGACCTGAAAATTTTAAGATACCAACGGGTAGTGTACGTAGTGCGTCACTTGAAACGAGCATATTGACAAGCATAAACTCGTTCCACACACCTGCCACATTTAGAATTGCTAGTGTAACAGCAACCGGTTTAGCCATAGGTACGACGATGGAAAGGAAGATCTTTGCATAAGACGCTCCATCTATACGAGCGGATTCAACCACGGAGTCAGGTATGGATCTAATAAATTCGGTGCATAAATAAATGCCCATGGGCAGACCCATTCCAATATAAGGGATCAATACTCCGGTGCGTGTATTATAAAGACCAATGAGATTAATAAATAGAAATAGCGGAATCATTACGGACTCTATGGTTAGTAGAATACCAATTATGAAACTACCGTGTAAAAGCGGGGTTGCTTTAGATTTGATTTTCGCAAAGCCAAACCCAGCCATAAGCGATAAAAAGATGACAGCTAGTGTTGAAACAATAGTAAAAAACAAACTATTAGTAAACAATGTGGAAAACTGTGCTCTTACCCAAGCCGTCGGGTAGTTATTCAATGTCGGCTCAATGGGCCATCCCATTGGATTCCTTAAGAACTCATTCGTTGTTTTGAATGAACTCATTACAAGCCAGAATAATGGATAGATAGTTAGAAAGGTAAAAATAGCCAAAACGGCATAGACGAAGATGCGAAGTAAGGGATTAAAGTCTCCTTTTTGCTTTTTATTAGTACTCAATCTTCACTACCTCCAAACTTTTTCTCGATAGTGTTTACTATTATAATCAGTATGAGGCTTAAGACCACCATGACAACGGAGATGGCATTTGCCATACCATATCTCGGGGAATGTAAAAAAGCCGTATCATACATATATAGTGCAAGAACAGAAGTCCGTCTAGCTGGGTTTCCACCTGTAAGGGCAAATAATAAACCAAAGCTACGCAAAGAACCTGAGATTGCTAAGATTGATGAAGTAACAATAACACCGGAAAGTGCCGGCAGAATTATTTTAATTAAAACTTGCCATTCCGTGGCTCCATCTATACGGGCCGCCTCAATAAGCGCAGGGTCGATCTTTTGGAGGTTAGCTAAGAAAATAATTAAATAAGTTCCTGTGTACATCCATAGAATAACAAACAGTACCGGGATAATTGCAATCTTTGGATCAATTAGCAATTTGTTTTGCCATGTCGGATCAAACCTTTGCATAAACTCAGTGAACGGACCATATGCCGAAAAGAACAATTGCCAAAGTCGCCCGACAACGATTGTTGATATAATGGAAGGCAAATAAACAATCGTTTGAAAGAAATCATCAAATTTAACAAGCTTGCGATGGAGCACATAAGCAAACATGAAACCAAGTGGAATTTGCCCGAAAACTGATATTAAGACTATATACATATTGTTTTTCAAGGAAATCCAAAAAAACTTATCTTGTATCATACGTGTATAATTGCCAAAACCTATAAAATCAAAGGGTCTGCTCGCAGAAAATAATGGACCTCCGTTATAGTTAGTCGCACTTAATACGAGTGAAAACACAGTGGGAGCTGCAATTACTGCCCAGTAAATGACGAGTGCCGGTAGAACTAGCAGTAGGTAAGCACGTCGTTCTTCTGTCCAATATACTGCCTTCTTCATAGGACGGTGACCTCCTCAAGAGAAGAGGTTGGCCTCCGAAAGAGAGCCCAACCTCTTTTAAAATTTCTAAGATTCGTTAATTATTTTACCCATGAATCATATGCATTTTGGGTTGCTTTTGCGACATCGGCTGGAGTTGATAGGCCTAAACCGATTTCTTGTAGCCCAATGTTGATAGGCATAAAGACATCAGCTTCAAAAATGTCGTCAAGTACATAGGTACTGCCTAGAACACTAGCGGAGAAGTTTTCGATTCTTTCAATGATTAACGGTTCTAGAGGGAACTGAGTTAAGTCGATGTCAGTTCTGCTTGGTGGTGTACCAACGGTTTCAAGTTCTAGAGATTGGAACTTCTTACCGGAAAGCCATTTGATTAGTCTTAAAGCAGCCTCTTCTTTAGCAGAACCGGCTTCAATCTTGGAGCTCATACCATATCCAACACCTGGAACACCGGAGCTGGTTTTTTCATTAATTTCACCTGGGATAGCTGGGAAAATTGTCATTTTGATGCCTTTTTGTTCGCTAGGTGAGAATAGAGCGTTACCCTCTTCATCACTAATGAAGTCACCTGTTGCCCAGTCACCATCAATTAAGAAAGGTGCGCGACCTGCGGCAAATAGACTTTTAACTTCGCCGTAACCAGTATTCATGATTTTGCTGCTGAGAACGCCATCATCGTAAAGTTTAGCGTAGAACTCAAGAGATTTAACGAATTCAGGATCTGTAAATTTGGCATTGCCTGCAAGGATTTCTTCTAGCTTTTCGTCACCGGTTAAACGACCAACGATCATACTAAACAAGCAAGACTGAATTACCCAGTCATCTTGTGCACCCATGAGAACTACATCAAGACCAGCGGCTTTAATGGTTGGAACCATAGCAACTAGCTCTTCGTAAGTTTCAGGTACGGAAAGTCCTAAGGACTCAAGTAATGTAACGTTAGCATAGAAAGCGTGACTTAAAGTAATTGTTGAAGGAATCATAGCTACGAAACCACCAGCTTGTGGTGCTCTTACGTAAGCTTGATAGTCATCAAGGAAGTCACCTAGCAAAGGTTCGAGATCTTTAACTAAGCCGTTAGTGTGTAAGGTGGTTGAACGTCCACCTGGCCACATGAACATAACATCTGGTAGTTTGTCAGCAGCGGCATATGCCTCTACTTTGTTATGGAAAGCGTCTAAGAATAGATCTTCCCTTTGTACAATGATATCAGGATTATCAAGAGAGAATTGATACCAAATTTCATCAAGTTGTCTCTGTGTACCCGGAGCTGTTAAGTCCATATAGTTAAGGACTGTAACAACAGTTTTATCTTGGGCAAAAGTCACAGGAACAAAAACACTAGCAATCACAAGTAAAGTCAAAAGAAACACAGTGGATCTCTTAAGCATTAAATTACCTCCTAGATCTTTTTATGTCAAAACAACGTGCAACACAGCAATCCGAAAAAACACCACCTCCTGCAATGTGTCTTTTAATAGTGCCAAGTTTACCTATATAGAGGCGCAGTCTAGAAGCTAGCCAAATGTCATGACTAAGCCTGCTGAGCCTAACAGGTCCATTTCATCATCAAAATCCTCTAGACTGATTTTGAATGTAATGCCAGTTCGAAGTAATCTGCTATTACAATACATTTGACAGTAATTGTCGATCTCCTTCTTAATGACGTCCCAAAATCCACAAACTTGTAACAACTTTGGGGTAGAGAAACACCTTCTTCATATCTATAATGTAAGATCCGTTTTTTCTTATGATAATAAAGATGAGCGTATAGTATTGTTACATACATGTCCGATTTCATCTATTGCTAAACTACTATTAAACTAAGCCCTAAATATTTCTGCGCTTAAAAAGTGCATTGAGTGTGTTAGCTATCTGTACGTATGGGTGACTATCCGTTTGCGTAACTGCTTAACACTGGTTATGTATAGTTTGAGAATGGTTTTGTTTAATATAAGTTGATTCTCTAAAGATAATTGATTTGTCGCTTAATCTTTCTAGTAATGTATCTTGTCCCATAAGAACAGATATCATACAAAAAATTATAACAGGGCCTCTTCCGATTTATTTTAGTAAATTACGAAAACATACAAATCAATATTAGCTTATTTTGGATATTTTTGCAATACATTTTTTAGGGATACAATTTACTTGCTAGCTACCTTCCCTTGTGGTAAAATTAAAGACAATTAAAATAATTTACAAAAGGCTATGAAGGAATTAGTAGCTACCCATGTTTTTTTCAGAGAGCAAACTGGTTGGTGAGAAGTTTGCAGATATGGTGTAAGATTACAAATCTTATTTTAGCGAAGTACACTCCTGAGCTAGAACAGGAAACTGTTCCGGACATCATCCGTTATCTCGATTAGAGGCACATTGTGCGAAATAAGGTGGTACCACGAGTTCTCTCGTCCTTTGGGATGACGAGAGCTTTTATTTTTTGAGGAGGAATCGTAATGGCAAATGTTTATGACGTACTTGAGGAAAGAGGCTTTATAGAACAATGTACCCATCCGGAAGAATTGCGTGAACTTTTGAAAAAGGAATCTGTGACCTATTATATAGGTTTTGATGCAACTGCATCTAGTCTAACTTTGGGTCACCTTATTCCGCTCATTAGTATGCTTCATCTATATAAGGCCGGACATAGACCGATCTTTTTGCTCGGCGGAGGAACAACTATGATAGGTGATCCTTCAGGGAAATCGGAGATGAGGCAGATGCTAACCCCTGAAATCATCGATGAGAATGCCCGTAGTTTTAAGGAGCAATTTTCAAGATTTGTAGATTTTGAAGATAGCTCTGCTATTTTGGAAAACAATGCCAACTGGCTTTTAGATCTTAATTTTATGAACTTCATGAGAGACGTGGGCAGACATTTTTCTGTCAATCGCATGCTTGCTATGGACGCTTACAAATCTCGTTTAGACACAGGGCTTACTGTACTGGAATTCAGCTACTTATTAACGCAATCTTATGATTTTTTAGAACTATTCCGTCGCTACAATTGCCGCTTACAAATGGGTGGCAACGATCAGTGGTCTAACATTATAGGTGGATATGAATTAGTGCGAAAGGTAGAGGGGGAGTCAGTGTATGGGCTTACGCTGCGCTTATTAACCACTAACTCCGGAACAAAAATGGGGAAAACCGAGGCCGGTACAATATGGCTTGACGCCGAAAGAACCTCACCATACGAGTTTTACCAATATTTACGAAATGTTGATGATGCTGATGTAGAAAGAACCTTGGCATTATTGACTTTCCTACCCATGGATGAAGTGCGCAGATTAGGTTCACTAGAAGGATCCAAAATTAATGAGGCTAAGGAAGTTTTGGCCTATGAAGTAACTAAATTGGTGCATGGGGAGGATGAGGCCAAGAAGGCTCAAGATACTGCAAAAAGCCTTTTCGAAGCTGGCAGTATTGATGAAAATATGCCCTCTACAACTTTGGCCCAATCAAATTTTAAAGAAGGCGTGGATATCTTGACTTTGCTAACGGATACGGGTTTGGCATCAAGTCGAAGTGAAGGAAGGCGCTTAGTACAGCAAGGTGGCATCAGAATAAATGATGATCGAGTAGAGGAAATTGATAAATTGGTGACTTTGGATGATTTTACCGGTGAAGAATTGGTAATTCGAAAAGGAAAAAAAGTCTATCATCGAGTTGTTTGGGAATAAACTATCAAAAGCTGGTTAATCCAGCTTTTTTCTTGACTAAAATTTAGTTAGATCCTATAATAATTAGGTATACTAACTATTAGTTTTATTAACTGTGGAGGTGGGGATTTGCATCAAGATCTGGTATTTGATTTAGTTGAAACTCTTGAAGGTCTAAGAAGATACCGGCGGTGGTTTAGAGATGAGTCATTTCCCATTCGCAATAATGAAATGATGCTTTTAATGTTTTTAGATAGAAATCTTAACGATGATTGTCTTGGAATCAGACCATCTGAATTAGGGGAAATATTAAGGCTAAAAAGACCAACAATAACATCCTTAGTAAACTCCTTAGAAAACCAAGGATATGTGGAGCGTATTAGTGATGATCATGATCGACGGGTGGTATTAGTTAGGCTTACAAATAAAGGCGATAACTTGATGGACCAAGTCCAACAAAGCTTCATTAGGCAGATTCGACAGACGATGGAGTATATTGGGGAAGAAGATACTAGAGAATTAATTAGGATCATTGGCAAAGTTCGAAGTTTTTTGGAAGTGAAAGCCCAAAACAATGATGGAGGTTCGTGGTAATGGTCAAACTGGGAAAATATGTTAAACCCTTCTTACCGATTGCATTCGTGGTCATGTTTTTAATTTTACTTGAGGTTTTGACCACGTTGAAATTGCCCGATCTCATGAGTGACATTGTGGATCAGGGCATCGCCACAGGTAACATATCTCTAATTTGGAGAACAGGGCTGATTATGCTTGCCGTTGCTTTAGCCGGCATTATAGTCGCCATTTCAGGCAACTACTTGGCTTCTCGAGCTTCCACTGCATTTGGTCGTGATTTAAGGCAAGCCATCTTTTCTCAAGTGGAAAAGTTTTCTCCTCAAGAATTTAATAAATTCGGGACCGCATCATTAATTACACGGACGACAAATGATGTTCAGCAAATGCAAATGGTTTTTCTTATGAGTATGCGAATGGCTATGCGTGCCCCACTTACTGCAATAGGTGGGGTAATAATGGTTGTCAAAAAAGACCCTCGCTTAGCACTACTTTTATTGACTCTTATTCCCATTATAAGTGTGGTCGTGAGCTTTGTGGTCATCAAGGGTATACCCTTGTTTAAAAGCCTACAAAAGAAGCTTGATCGCCTTAACCAAGTGTTGAGAGAACAATTAATTGGAGTTAGAGTAATAAGGGCTTTTGATCGAGGAAAGTACGAAACCGGGCGTTTTGGTGAGGCGAATCATGATTTAACAACAACTGCACTTAAAGTAAACCGAATGATGGTAACACTAATGCCAATAATGGGATTACTAGTTAACTTCACCAGCGTAGGAATCATTTGGTTCGGTGCAAAACGCATTGATGCGGGATTTTTGCAAGTCGGTGACATGATGGCGTTTCTTCAATATACAATGCAAATTTTTATTGCAGTAATGATGCTATCCATGCTATTCGTTATGTTACCTAGGGCATCTGCTTCTGCCGATAGAATTAAGGAAGTTTTAGAAACTGAGCCATCAATTACTGATCCCGAAGATCCTAAGATCATAGATGAATGCACCGGAGTTGTTCAATTTCACAATGTAACTTTTGTTTATCCGGGTGCCGCCAAGCCGGTTTTACACAAGATTAATTTTAGTGCTAGTCCCGGTCAAACAACGGCCATTATCGGAGGTACTGGCTCGGGTAAATCCACCATCTTAGATCTTGTACCGAGATTTTATGATCCCACTGAAGGCAAAATTACCCTCGATGGTGTTGATATAAAGGAGCTTGCACAAGCTGATTTGAGGTCTAAATTGGGTTATGTTCCCCAGAAGGCAATGCTTTTTTCAGGAACTATTGCTGAAAATATTAAAGGTGGAAAACATGACGCCACTGATGAAGAGGTGGCCGAGGCGGCGAGAATTGCGCAAGCTACTAACTTTATTGAAGAGCGGGAAGACAAATATGATGACTTTATAGCCCAAGGGGGAACAAATGTATCCGGTGGGCAAAAGCAACGTTTATCAATAGCCAGAGCGGTAGTTCGCAGGCCACAAGTGTATTTATTAGATGATACGTTTTCCGCGCTAGATTACAAAACAGACGCACTTTTAAGAACAGAATTATTAGAAAGCGCGGCGCAAGCAACTGTAATAGTTGTTGCGCAAAGGGTTAGCACAATATTACATGCTGATCAGATTATTGTGTTGGAAGAAGGTAAAGTGGTCGGTCAAGGAACCCATAAAGAATTACTTGAAAACTGTGGGGTTTATCAAGAAATCGTGGCGTCTCAGTTTGGTGAGGAGGATGTATCATGAGTAAAGAAACACCTCGTAGAAGTCATGGGGGAAGGGGGGGCGGCTTTGGACCCCGCGGGATTGGTAGACCGGTTGAAAAAGCAAAGGATTTTAAAGGGACTTTGAAACGGCTGGTTGCTTATATGAGACCCCATTCTGTTGGCTTGATCATTGTCCTGATAGTAACCCTTTTAAGCACTGTGTTTAACATTTTAAGCCCTAAGATTATGGGTCAAGCGACAACGATACTTTTTGAAGGCATGATGGATAAAATGAGGGGTATTCCGGGGGCGGCCATCGATTTTTCTGCCGTTGGAAGAATCCTTCTAAATCTAGCCGCGGTTTATATTGTGGCCACCGTCTTTGGATATTTGCAACAGATAATTATGGTGAATATCTCGCAGAAGACGGTATTCAAAATGCGTGAAGATATTGGCCTCAAATTAGCCAAACTTCCATTAAAATATTTTGATTCCGTGGCGCACGGTGATATTCTAAGTCGGGCTACCAATGACGTTGATGTTGTAAGTCAAAGCTTGCAACAGGGCATTACTCAAATAATTACCTCCGTTATAAGTATTATTGGAGTTTTAATCATGATGTTGACCATTAGCCCTATTATGACTTTAATCACAATGGGGATGCTACCCATTAGTGCACTTGTAAGTATTTTCGTTGCTAAAAGATCACAAAAGTTTTTCGCTCAGCAACAGAGGATTCTTGGCGATCTAAATGGGCACGTTGAAGAGATGTTTAGTGGGCACACCATTATAAAGGCGTTCGGATTAGAGCAGGACGCAATAGATGAATTTGTAGAAATTAATCAGGGGCTTTATAATAATAGTTGGAAAGCACAATTTATCTCTGGCACACTCATGCCCTTGATACGTTTTGTGGGAAACATCGGTTATGTGGCAATTGCTGTGGCGGGAGGAGTTTTTGCTTCTCGCGGGATGATCAAAATAGGTGATATTCAAGCATTTATTCAATATAGTCGTCAGTTTACTCAACCAATCACACAAATGGCAAGTATGGCTAACGTTCTACAATCTACGATTGCCGCCGCTGAGCGTGTTTTTGAGTTGTTAGACGAAAAAGAAGAACCCGCGGATAAATTAGATTCCAAGTTGTTGGAAAATCCTCGAGGGGAAATTCGCTTAGAGAATATAAGTTTCGGATATGATGCTGATAAAACCGTCATAAAAAATCCTGATTTAGATGTCAAACAAGGTGAGCTTGTTGCTATCGTCGGTCCAACCGGTGCGGGGAAAACCACATTGGTTAACTTGCTTATGCGTTTTTACGATGTTAATGATGGTACCATTACTTTTGATGGAACTAATATTTTTGACCTTAAACGGGGCAATTTAAGAACCATGTTCGGTATGGTCTTACAAGATACGTGGCTTTTCGAGGGGACTATTCGAGATAATATTGCTTATGGGCGCATTGGAGCGAGTGACCAAGAAATTGAAGCCGCGGCAAAAGCAGCCCATGTTGATCACTTTATCCGTACCTTGCCTAAGGGTTATGATACTATTTTAGCTGAAGATGCCAGTGGTATTTCCCAAGGTCAAAGGCAATTACTCACCATAGCAAGGGCGATCTTGGCTGATCCGGTTGTTTTGATATTGGATGAGGCAACCAGTTCCGTTGATACGCGTACAGAAAGGTTGATTCAGGAGGCTATGAACAAACTAATGGAAGGTCGAACCAGTTTCGTTATAGCACATAGGCTGTCAACTATATTAGATGCGGATCGAATTTTGGTAATTAACCAAGGGGAGATTGTGGAGCAAGGCACCCACGAAGAGCTATTGATCAAAGAAGGGTTTTACGCAGAACTTTATGATAGCCAATTCTTAAGCGGACTTTCGGAGCAAGTAGGCTAGTCATTATCCTTAATAAACTGTATAATTCTAGCAATTATCTGTTCGTTATGGGGGGGAATAACCGGTGCACTGTGTGTTCCTTCCCTGAGTAGTAGGCTTTCTTTTCTTTTAGAAGAAATCTTGTCAATAATGATTTGGGCACTTTCGGGTCTAACGGTTTTATCATCTTCCGTCTGAATAATCAATGCATCAGTTGTGATTTGGGGTAAAATCTTTTTAGTATGGTTCGCCAAACGGTGCAATTCTGCAACGGCGGACACGGGAAAATAGGGATAGTGAATTAAATACTTCCCTTGCTCAGTAGAAACTTTTTTTGATGGTAACGAGGTATACTTTTGAAAGTGTTTTAAGAGCCATGCTATTTTAATTTTACGATTAGTTGGTTTTAGGGCCGCCGCTATGGTAATGACTGCACTGATTTTATTTCTTGCAGCCATTTGCAACGCCAAAAGCCCCCCCATGGAGTGACCGATAACCACAATTCTATTACAACTTTTCTTCAGTTCATTGATTCCTTCTTGGGCCGAATCAATCCAATTTTCGTAAGTAACGCCGAGTAAATCTTCGGGTTTTGTTCCATGACCTGCTAAGAGTATACCTTTTGTCGTATAATTAGATTGAGCTAAAGCTTCGCCAATAACTCGCAGTTCCGCAGGTGTACTAGAGAAGCCGTGAAGTAAAAGACAGCCTGTGTTAGAACCTGCAAAAAAATAAGGAAGTTTTAATGCAGTCATGCCCTCGCCCCTTTATTATATGTAACCTAATGTTAACACAAGTGATACAAAAAAGCAACAATCCAAGTGGGTTTGTAAAGTTGGGAGTGAAATATATGTCTCGTGTTGTTATAGGTATGTCAGGCGGAGTGGACTCATCTGTTGCCGCCTTGGTTCTAAAAGAAGCAGGTTATGATGTGATCGGTGTATTTATGAAGAACTGGGACGAAGTTGATGAACACGGAATTTGTACTGCAGATGCAGATTACGATGATGTACGTAGGGTTTGTGATCAAATCGATATTCCTTATTATACTGTAAATTTTGAAAAGGAATATTGGGATCGTGTGTTTGTTTACTTTCTTAACGAATATAGAAATGGACGTACACCGAATCCGGATGTCATGTGTAATAAAGAAATTAAGTTTAAAGCTTTTCTGGAAAAAGCCATGCATTTGGAGGCCGACTTTTTAGCCACCGGTCATTACTCTCGCATAGGCGAGGAGCAAGATAAGTTTACTTTGTTGCGCGGTCTGGATCAAAACAAGGATCAATCCTATTTTCTGTACACTTTGGGGCAAGAACAGCTATCGAGGAGTTTGTTTCCCATTGGTCACTTAGATAAGGACCAAGTGCGCCAAAAAGCCCTACGAGCAAACCTTGTTACAGCAAAGAAAAAAGACAGTACGGGGATTTGCTTTATAGGGGAAAAGAATTTTAAGGAATTTCTATTGCAGTATTTACCCGCGCAACCCGGCGATATGCGCACCTTAGATGGGGAACTTAAAGGACGCCATGATGGGCTAATGTTCCACACCCTCGGTCAGCGCAAAGGTTTAGGCATCGGGGGAGAGGGAGAACCATGGTTTGTAGTAGGTAAAGAACTAGAAACCAACACTCTTTTAGTTGCCCAAGGTCAAGATCACCCCGCGCTGTTTTCAGTTGGTTTAAGTGCTAATGAACTTAGTTGGGTTAAAGGTGATGCACCGGGGGAATCTTGGGAATGCACGGCTAAATTCCGTTACCGTCAACCCGATCAAAAAGTAAGGGTCAAGTTGACCGAAACAGGCGTTGATGTCGTGTTTTATCAGAAGCAACGCGCCATTACTCCCGGACAGGCCGTGGTTTTCTATGATGGTGATGTGTGTCTGGGCGGGGGCACTATTGAGAAAACTTGGTAGGTGGGGAAGAGATGTTAATAGGTACTTTATTAGTGGAAGTTCATATTCCTCAGTCCGGATCGTTAAAGGAAAAACGCACGGTTATTAAAAGTATGATTCAAAGAATCCAAAATCGGTTTAATGTCTCCATAGCTGAAATTAATAACAAAGACCTTTGGCAGCGGGCTACGGTTGGGGTAGCAATGGTTGGAGACAATCGCGCCTACCTTGAACGGAAAATGCAATTATTAATCAATTTTATGGATGACGATCCGCGTTGGGAAGTAATTAAAGTCGAAACGGATTGGTGTTAAAGGTGTTAAAGGTATTACACGCAGATTGTCGAATAAAGCTATATTTAAGCGAATTATGAGGAGGCAAAGAATAAATGCATGAAAAAATAGCAATCATGACAGACAGTACATCGGACATTCCAAAAGAGATTATCGAAGAGTATGGAATTCAAGTGGTTCCGTTAAGAATTTTATATAAAGACATTGAATATAAAGATCAGGTTGAAATATCATCAGAAGAAGTGTACGAACGGCTAGAAGAGGAAATACCGAGTACGTCTCTTCCTTCCCCCGCCGATGTCATGGAGCTTTTTGAGAGATTTAAAACAGAGGGTTTTACACATGTTTTGGCAATTCATCTATCATCTGGTTTAAGTGGTACGGCACAAATGATTGAAAATCTATCGCATCAGGTTGAGGACCTAGTGGTGAAGGTTGTTGACTCCAAAAACATTTCCATGGGTCTGGGGTACACAGTAATTGAGGCGGCTCGAAAATTGGCCCAAAATGTGAATTTCGAAACACTTGTGGCCCATGTGGAAGATATTCTATCTAAAATGAAAGTATATTTTGTCTTAGAAACATTAGAGTACCTCAAGAAAGGCGGTAGAATCGGTAAAGTGGCCGGTACTCTAGGTCAGATTTTAAATTTGAAGCCAATAATAACCGTCAATGAAGACGGTATTTATTCAACACATGCAAAGGTGAGAGGACGAAAGCAGTCCTTGGATCGTCTGTTCGAAACCATAAAAGAGCACCTTGCTAAACCAATGCATAATGTAGCCGTCTGCCATGGAGCGGCTAAAGAAGAAGCTATGGAACTATTTGAACGAATAAAAAATGTTGGAAATGTGGGCGAGCTTCTTACTAGCCATGTAAGCCCTGTAATAGGGGTTCATACTGGTCCCGGAACTTTAGGAGTTGTGGTTTATAGTACGGAATGAGTTAATAGGTGTGGATGAACTCAAGTGAGTGATTCCGCACTTTTTCAAAATGGTATTCTCTGCGCAGATAAAATATTTCGTCAATAGGAGGGGCAATGGATTGATTCGTGTGGAAAAGTTACAAAAGGCATACCCGGCTAAGAAGGGGAGTCCTCCTGTGCAAGCAGTAGATAATATTTCCTTCAACGTTTCACAAGGAGAGCTTATGGGTCTCCTTGGTTCGAATGGTGCAGGTAAGACCACAACAATAAAAATGCTTTGTGGATTAATCAAACCTGACTTTGGATCAATCTATATTGATGGTTTAGATTTGCTTAAACAAAGAACCCCTGCTTTAAGCAATATTAGCGCAGTGCTTGAAGGCAATAGGAATATTTATTGGCGTTTAACGGCAAAAGAAAACTTGGAGTTTTTTGCTGGTTTAAGAGGTTTGGAACCGCGAGGTATGGAGGCAGAGATTGATTATTTTTTAGAGCTTTTTGGTTTAACAGAAAAAATTAATGTTGAAGCCCGCAAGCTATCTAGGGGTATGCAACAAAAGCTGGCCATCGCTGTAGCGCTCATATCTAAAAGTAAGGTAGTTTTATTGGACGAACCAACCTTAGGTTTAGACGTGCAAGCTTCCTATGAAATCAGACAGTTACTAAAAAAGATTGTGCAGGAGCAAGAGCGTACAATTATTTTAACAACACACGATATGAACGTTGTTCAAGATACTTGCGAACGTGCAATTATTATTAATGATGGTAGAATCGTGGCAGATGATCGCATAGAAAACTTACTCAAACTTTTTAAAGTAAAGATTTATAAAATTATTGTTCAAGGAAGCCTAACTTCGGCGCAAAAGTCGCGATTGGTCGAAATAGATGCGGTACAAGAAATGGAAAAGTTCCCTAACGAAACAGCAATAAATGTTCTTTTAGAAAAATCCGAAACACTTTATGATGTAATAGATATCCTACGCGCTGATAGTTCTCTTATTAAATCTATAGATCAGGAGCAAAACAATTTTGAACGTGTGTTTTTAGAAATTCTGGAGAGGGGATAAAAAAGTGCGTGAAAAACTACTTCTCCTTCGGGCTTTTTTCAAAAAGGAATGGATTATTCTAAAACGTTACTCTGTAAATAGTTTAGGTGGAATTTTAACCATGTACGTTATTTTCTTGATGCTTTTCGCCGGGTACAAAGGTGTAAGTAATCTTGCCGGCATCGAAGGAGATACAATGGAAGGGCTTGTAGTCGGTTATGCTCTTTGGGTGTTTTTGCTCATTACCTATCAAGACATTTCATTTACACTGCGAATAGAATCACAAGAGGGTACCTTGGAGCAACTCTATATGTCACCCCATGGTATCGGTTGGGTAATGGGTGCTAAGGTGGCTGCAAGCTTTTTGATTAATTTGTTGATCATGGCAATTATATTGTTTATTACTATGCTAACCAGTGGTGTATCGCTGAATTTAGATTTCTTTTCCTTGCTCCCCGTTTTAGTCGGAACTTTATTTAGTAGCTTGGCCATGGGTTTCCTAGTAGGTGGTCTCACCTTGATATTTAAACGAATAGATAGCTATACTCAAATGATCCAATTTATATGGATTGCATTTATATCTCTACCCGCCAATCAAATATTTTGGATGCGTTTACTTCCCGGAAGTTATGGTGCAACTCTTGTTCGCAATATTACTATTAGTAACCAAAATCTAATTCAAATTGGGCTTAATCAATTACTTTTCCTATACATAATAGGCTCAACGCACTTGGCGATCGGTTATGGCATTTATAAACTGTGTGAACGCAAAGCCATGCGCGAAGGAATGCTCGGCCATTATTAATAGAGGTGAACTCATTGTTCAAAGTTATAGTGGATGCAGATGCCTGCCCTAAGGCGTGTTTGCAGGTATTACAAAAACATAAAAACGAAAAGAAATATCGATTGCTAACGATAGCATCAGTGGATCATCAGATAAATAATCCCGATCACATAGTGGTGGGAAAAGGTGCAGATGCCGCAGATCTAGCTGTTATGAATGAAACAACGGCCGGTGATATTGTGGTAACTCAAGATTGGGGCCTTGCCGCGTTAGTTTTAGGCAAAGGCGCGTTAGTTCTCTCTCCTTCGGGTAGAATCTATTCAGAAGAGACAATTGATTTTATGTTGGAAGAAAGATTCTTAAAAGCGAGATACAGAAGGGCGGGCGGGCGTACAAAGGGACCTTCGGCTCGCACCAAACGGGATGATCAAAGATTTGAGCAAAGTTTATTGGAACTTCTGAAGTTAGCAGGTTCGAGATAAGGAGTAGAAAGTCATGAATTTACAACCATTTACGTTGGCTATTTTCGGCGCAACGGGTGATTTGACTAGGAGAAAACTTTATCCTGCACTTTATAATTTGTGGCGGGAAAACCAATTACCCAAAGATTTTTCCGTAGTATCCATAGGCAGACGGGACATTTCCCGTGAAGAACATCACGACGCCATCATAAGATCTATGGAACGCTTCTCAAGAAAGCAGCTTCATACTCGGCACGAATTAAAAGATTTTTTAGATAGATTTAGTTATTTTCGCTTGGAATTTCACAATTCAAAGGGATATGGTGAGTTAAAGAGTTATTTAAGTGAAGTGGATCAAACTTGGCATACGCAAGGAAATAAAATTTACTTTTTAGCGGTTGCTCCGGAGTTTTTCCCCATCATTTCAGATGAATTACACGACCATGGGATGGCTGAGAATATAGGTAGTTGGCAACGCCTAGTTGTTGAAAAGCCATTTGGTCAAGATCTACAATCTGCAATAGCCTTAAACAACGATGTTCGGAAGACTTTTCCCGAGGAAAATATTTATCGCATCGATCATTACCTCGGAAAAGAAATGGCACAGAATATTATGGTTCTAAGGTTTGCTAATACACTGTTTGAGCCGCTTTGGAATAACCGCTACATCGATCATATCCAAATTAACTTAACGGAAACCATTGGTGTAGAGGGTCGCGGTTTGTATTACGAGAAATCCGGGGCTTTACATGATATGGTGCAAAACCATGCCTTGCAGCTCCTATCACTTATTGCCATGGAACCGCCGATCGCTTTGGATACAGAATCAGTGCGGGATGAAAAAATAAAAATGTTACGCTCCTTGAAAATCAAACCTGGCGATGTTGTACGCGGCCAGTACGATTGTGATGAAAAAGCTAATATACTGGGTTATCGCGAAGAAGAAAATGTGTCTCCGCAATCTAATACGGAAACTTTTGTAGCATTAAAGACAACAATTGATAATTTTCGATGGGCAGGAGTCCCTTTTTATATACGTACAGGAAAGCGTATGCCACAAAAGTATTCTGAAATTGTAGTAACTTTCAAGAAATTACCCGGTGTGTTATACTTTGAAAAGGAGGATCTTGGATCCAATGTGTTAGTTATTCGACTACAACCGGACGAGGGCGTTTATCTCCAGTTTAACGCAAAAAGACCGGGTACTAACAATTTTATTCAACCGGTGTCAATGGATTTTTGCCAAAACTGTCACAATGGCTTTAATTCGCCTGAAGCCTACGAAAGATTACTTCTCGATGTCATGCGGGGGGATCCAACCCTATTTACCCGTTGGGATGAAGTGGAATATTCTTGGCGATTTGTTGATCAGATTGAAAACATGTGGAAAGAAGACCGCGGCCCAACCCCACTTTATGCACCTAATACATGGGGTCCGCAGAAGGCCATAGATCTGATGCAAAGGGATGGGCGTGATTGGTTAAGATTTCAACGAAAGGAGGTATATATAATATAATGAAAATTTGGGATGTGTCTATGACTATTGAACCGAGCATGTATGTTTGGAAAGGGCGGGATTCTAAACGCCCCGAGTTCACAATTACACGCGATTATGTTGATGGCGAAGGTGCCAGAGAGACCCATGTAGGTATGGATATGCACACAGGCACGCACATCGATGCGCCATTACACTTTATTTTCGAGGGTCAAACCATGGGAAGTATTCCTTTGGAAAAATTACTTCGGCAGGTTAAAGTTTTTGATTTAACGAAGATAGAAGAAGTAATTAAAGCGAGTGATTTAGCAGCACTTGATATTGAACAAGGTGATTTTGTTTTATTTAAAACCCGTAATTCACTTGAAGATATTGTTGAGGGAGACTTCATTTATATCTCCGATGATGCCGCGGAAGAACTTACTAAATTAGGCGTGGAAGGCGTGGGTATAGATGCCTTGGGAGTTGAGAGGGATCAACCCGATCATGGTACCCATAATGCGTTATTGGGGGCCGGCGTAATTATTATTGAAGGTCTCCGGCTTAAGGAAGTTGATCAAGGTCAGTATTTTATGATTGCAGCCCCTTTAAAAGTTGATTCATTAGAGGCTGCTCCTGCAAGAGTTCTCCTAACCGAACTGATCAAATAAAATTAAAAGGAGGGTTTTTATGTCAGAACACCATTTTGCCGTCTTGGTAGATGGTGAAAATATTTCGCCTAGGTTTTTAGGTCCTATTTTAGCGGAGATTAATCGAACAGGTGAAATTATTTTAACTAGAGTTTATGGTGACTGGACTGAACCGCATATGGGCGGCTGGAAAGAACTACTACAGCGCTACCCGGTTCGTCCGGTCCAACAGTTTCGTTATGGTCAAAATGCCACCGATGGGGCATTGATCATGGATGCAATAGAGATTGTATCCACTAATCGTAATCCGGTTAATGCATTTTGCGTTGTTTCTAGTGATAGCGATTATTATAGTTTAGCTTTACGCTTGCGCGAACATGGCATGTACGTAACCGGAATAGGTCGACAGGGGACCAAAAGCATCTTGGTTCGCTCTTGTAATCGTTTTATTTATTTAGAAAATCTTGCTTTTACGGGAAGTGCCAAGATTACTGAGGAGTCTTCCCCCGAGGATGTCTCAGTTGAAGATATTGTTTGTACTGCCTATGATGCTAGCGATGAAGACAATGACGGATGGTTGTTATTGGCTCATTTAGGACAAGCCATTCGTCGCGAATATCCCGATTTTGATCCTAGAAGTTATAATTACACCAATCTTTTGGATATTGTACGTTCTTATCCGGAAATGTTTGAAGTGAGAAGTAATGAAAAAACTCCTCCGGTATATTGGATGAGACCTATTCGCAAAGCAGATGATAATAGTAAGCTAACGGGAGTCATCAAACGTTATATGACTAATTACGGATTCATTCGCGGGGAAAAGGGAGACTATTTTTTTACCAAAGCTAATCTGCCGGCAGAACAACGTGACACCCACTTAAAGCCCGGTACACCGGTTGAGTTTATCCAGATCAAGGCGCCGGATGTAAAAGGTGAGTCTTCTGCTGAAAGAAATGGGCGGGCCCGTAATGTGGTTGTCCTAAAAGGTTAAGGATGGGATAAATAATGCGATATCTTTTACTTTGCGACGCTTCTCAACCAAAAGAAGTGGCGAAGTATTGCCAAAAATATAATTGTGGAGTAGAGATGCAATCTTTTTCTAATCCTGATTATATTAAAACCGAAAAAGATGCTCTCGAGTTACACAAGACTTTATACAAATCCGTTTATCCAAAATCCCTCCATGGTCCTTTTGGTGATCTTAGCCCCGGAAGCTGTGATCGCATGATTAGAAAGGTCACCGAGAATAGATTTTATTATATATATCAATATGCTCAGCTATTAGGAGCTGAGCATATTGTTCTTCATCATGGCTATGTCCCAAATACGAACACTTATCGAGGTTGGCTAAATAGAAGTATTTCGTTTTGGAATAAATTTTTAGAAGATAAAGATCCAAATATAACTTTTTACTTGGAGAATCTTCTTGAAGTGGATGCCATCCTTCTTCGTGAGGTTATACGAGGTGTGGATCGTCCTAATTTGAAGGTCTGTCTCGATGTGGGTCATGCTTTTTGTCACGGTAA